>CAXICP010000004.1:0-30480 GCA_964022595.1 uncultured Salipiger sp. | reverse complement strand
TGCCCGCCAGCCGCTTGCAATCAAGCGCGCCGCCCCCGCGCAGCTTGAAGGAAACATGCGGTTGGCGCAGCCCAGGCGGGGCGAAATAGACATCCCTGCGCCGGTCGGTCGCGCTTGCCTCGGCGTGCCCTGCAAGGCGGGATCGCACCTGCGCCAGCTGCGCGCCGAAAATCCTGAATTCCAGCCGATCCATCCGTTTCTCCGTTGGGTTTCATGCCAAACGGACCACCGCCGGCATGGTTCCCAGCCGCCCCACGGCGCGCGCGAACCTTGCCCCGCCGCCGGCGCGCCCTATCCCTTGGGTCATGGCACGGGGACCGGCGCGCAGCAAACTGCCACGCCCGGCGGTCACGTCCAACCCAGCCATGTAGCCAATATATCGGAGTCGACATGCCTTACCGCTTTTCTCTTACGGTCCTGATGGTGGCGTCGCTCGTCGCCGTCGGGTGCGGGCTTTACGCCTATTATGCCCCGCTTACGGGGGTCACGGGGGTCTGGGGACCGCTTGCAGCCGCCTTTGGCGCGCTGTGCCTGCTGATCGGCGCCGCGCTGCTGCTGCGCGCCGGGGCGCGCGGGGCGCGGGTGGTGCTGCTGGTCCTGCTGGCCGTCGGCATCGTGCTGACGGGTTTTGCCGCGTGGCTGATGCATCAATGGGTGATGCTGGCCGCGCTTGGCATCTGCGCAATTGCATGGGTCGGTGCGCTTTCCGGCCCGAAAGGAGATCCCGCATGAACAAGCTGCTTCGAACCTCTGCCGTGCTGGCGCTGCTGGCCGGTCCGGGGCTGGCACAGGGCACGGCGCCCGATCCGCAGGACGGCGCGCCGCAACAGGATGCGCCCGCCGTCGCGCCCCAGACGGGCCCCGCCGATACCGGCGCGCCCGCCGAGGCTGCGCCGGAAACCGACACCAACGCCGAACCCCAATCCGCCGCTCCGGCAGAACCCGAGCAAACCGCCGAGCCGCAGGCCCGCTTTCCGTCGGATGCGCGCGTGCCCGCGTCGGGCCCCGACTGGCCCAGCTTTCACGGGCAGGTGTCGGGCGCGAAATATTCCCCGCTTGACCAGATCACCCCGGACAATGTCGGCGGGCTGGAACTGGCATGGCGGGCGGAAACCGGCGACGTGTCGGACGGGTCGGGCGATCTGCCCGCGACCGTCTGGTCGGCCACGCCGATCTATGCCAACGGGCTGCTGTACATCGGCACGCCCTTCTACCGGGTGATCGCCTATGACCCCGCCACCGGCGACGAGGTCTGGAGCTTTGACACCCAGTCCACGCTAGAGGCGCTGACCCAGCCCGCGCTCAAGAACCGGGGCGTCGCCTATTGGGAAGCGTCCGAGCCCGTCGAAGGCGAGGCCTGCCAGAAGATCGTCTATCTGGGCACCATGGACGCGCAGCTGTTCGCCATCGACGCCGACAGCGGCGAGCCCTGCGCCGATTTCGCCGATGGCGGCGTGCTGGACGTGAACCAGTGGAACACGATCAACGACCGCTGGCCGCTGTCGCTGCTGCAACCCCCCACAATCGTGGGCGATCACGTCATCATCGGCTGGGCCGGGAATGACTGGGACTGGGCCGAGGCGCCTCCGGGGTCGGTGTTTTCGGTGAACGCGCAAAGCGGCGAACTGGAATGGACCTTTGACACCATCCCCGAGGACATCCGCGAGCGCACCGGCACCGCCAACGTCTGGACCGCCATGAGCGCGGACGAGGAACGCGGCATCGTCTACCTGCCCGTGGCCTCGCCCTCGCCCAACTACTGGGGCGGCAACCGCACCGAAGACATCCCCTATGCCACCTCGACCACCGCGCTTGACGTGGACACGGGCGAGGTCATCTGGTCGCGCCAGTGGGTGCACCACGACATCTGGGATTACGACATCAACGCCGCGCCCACGCTGATGGACATCACCGTCGACGGCGAGGATATCCCCGCCCTGATGCAGCCCACCAAGATGGGGTTCCTGTTCGTGGTCAACCGCGAGACCGGCGAAGACATCTGGCCGATCGAGGAACGCCCCGTGCCCGCGGGCGACATCCCCGGCGAACGCTATGCGGAAACCCAGCCCTTTCCGACGGTGCCCGCGCCGCTGCTGGACCAGTCGGCCCTGCCGGACGTGTGGAAGCTGGCCGATATCGCATCCTTCGGCGAATGTTCGGCCCTGTGGGAAGACATGATCTATGACGGCATGTACACCGCCCCCACCACCGAAGGCGCAGGCGCGGGGGCCTACCCCAATTCCGCCGGCGTGGTGCAATGGGGCGGGGTCGGGTTCGACCCCGAAAACCAGATCGCGGTGGTGAACCTTAGCCACGTTGTGCAGCATATCAAGCTGTATGAACGCGACCGCTACGATGCGATCCAGGGCGGCGCCGGGCCGGGCGAAAGCGGCTTTCACCCGCAGACCGGCGCGCCTTATGGCATGTCGCTGGAATCGGCCATGAACCGCTGGGGCATGCCCTGCTGGGAACCTCCGTTCGGCGAGCTGATGGCGATCGACATGACCACCGGCGAAACCGTCTGGCGCAAGCCCTTCGGGATGTCGCAGCGCTACGGGTTCTACATGCCCGAAAGCTGGGGCTCGCCCACCATCGGCGGGCCGGCCATCACCGCCGGCGGGCTGGTGTTCATCGGCGCCACCATGGATGGCATGGTGCGCGCCTACGATCTGCAGACCGGCGAGGAACTGTGGAGCGATCTGACCGAGGCGCCGTCGGTGTCCAACCCGGCGGTCTATGAACACGAGGGCGCACAATACGTGGCCTTCGTGTCGGGCGGCAATTCGATCCTTAAGCCGTCGGTGGGCGACATGGTGTCGGTCTACCGTCTGCCGGAATGAACCAACGGGAAAGGGGGCGCGCGCCCGTCCCCTTTCCCCGCCCGCGATAACCCGGCGGGCACGAACGCGCGAGGCGGCGGAACGGCCCCCCCGGGGGCGGGGTTGGGTCATCAACACATGACCACGAAAGGATGCACCATGAGCGAGCGTTCCATCACGACCGTCAACCCGTTCACCGAAACCAGCCTCGACAGCTATGATTACATGTCCGACGACCAGATGTTCGACGCGCTGGATGCCTGCCAGGCCGCGTTTGACGAATGGCGCCTGACCCCGGTGGACGAGCGCGCCGCGATCATCGCGCGCATCGGCAAGGAACTGACCGCCCGCAAGGAAGAGTTTGCCAAGCTGATGACCGCCGAGGTCGGCAAGCTGCTCAAGGACAGCCGCGACGAAATCGACCTGTGCGCCGGCATCTGCGCCTGGACCGCAGAGCAGGGGCCGGATGTGCTGGCCGATGAACACCGCGCGCTGCAGGACGGGCGGCAGGGCATCATCACCTATTCGCCCATCGGCGTGATCTATGGCATCCAGCCATGGAACTTTCCCGCCTACCAGGCCGTGCGCTATTCCATCGCCAACCTGATGGCGGGCAATGGCGTGCTGCTCAAGCATGCGGTCAATTGCACCGGCAGCGGCATGATGCTGCGCGACATCTACGAAGCGGCAGGCCTGCCCAAGAACCTGTTCACCGTGCTGACCATCGACCACGACCAGTCCGACAAGCTGATCGCGCATGACCTTGTGCGCGGCGTCACCATGACCGGCAGCGCCAAGGGCGGTTCGATCATCGGCAAGCAGGCGGGCGAGCATCTCAAGAAGACGGTGCTGGAACTGGGGTCGAACGATGCCTACCTGGTGCTTGAAGACGCCGACCTGGATCTTGCCATCAAGACCTGCGTGGCGGGCCGGATCTACAACAACGGCGAAACCTGCGTGAACGCCAAGCGGTTCATCGTGACGGACGCGGTCTATGATGCCTTCGTAGACGGCTATGTCGAGGCGATGGCAAACATCCGCACCGGCGATCCCACGCAGGACAGCACCCAGCTTGGGCCGATGGCGCGCGCCGACCTGCGCGACACGCTGCACGATCAGGTGCGCGAAAGCGTCGACAAGGGCGCGCGCATCGCCTGCGGCGGCACCATCCCCGATGGCACCGGGTATTTCTACCCCGCGACGGTGCTGACGGATGTGGCTCCGGGGCAGCCGGCCTATGACGACGAACTTTTCGGCCCGGTCGCGTCGGTGATCCGCGCCCGTGACGACGAAGACGCCATGCGCATCGCCAACGACAGCCGCTTCGGGCTGGGCGGCGGCATCTTTTCCAAGGATGAAAGCCGCGCGGTGGAACTGGCGAAACGCCATTTCGACACGGGCATGGTGTTCATCAACCACTTCAACCTGGCCACGCCGGAAATGCCTTTCGGCGGCGTCAAGAATTCCGGCTTCGGCCGCGAACACGGGGGTTTCGGCATGCGCGAATTCGTCAATGCCAAGGCTATCGCGGTGGCGGCCTGACCGCCGCCCCTCTGGCGGCCCGGGGTTTCGGGTCGCCGCCCCCGCAGGGGCCGGGGATCTGGAAAAATCATGACGATACAGGTGGAAGGCTGGCCCCGGGCGGGTTAGTCTTGGGCCACGTTGGCGCGGCAGATGCAGATCAGGCTCTGGCGTCACCGACGCGGAGAACCCAATGACAGACCCCGAAAACCCGTCTTCCGCCACGGTGGAAACGTCCAATCACATCCCGATCTGTGCGGTCGGGGCGTCTGCCGGGGGGGTCAAGGCCCTGCGCCGCCTGTTTCATCGCCTTCCCGAGGATCTGGGGATGGCCTATGTGGTGATCGTTCACCTGTCGCCGGAACACCCCAGCGTGCTGGGCGAAATCCTGGCCGGCTGCACCGACATGCCGGTCCACCAGGTCAACGACACGCCGCAGCTGCTGCGCAACAATGTCTATGTCATCGCCCCCGACCAGGAACTGGTGATCGAGGGCGAAAACATCCACGCCCGCGATTTCACCCAGCCGCGCGGGCGGCGCGCGCCGGTCGACGTGTTCTTCCGGTCGGTCGCATCGGCGCGCGGCGATGGCATGGCGGTCATCCTTAGCGGGGCGGGCGACGATGGCGCCAACGGGGTGCGCGCCGTGACCGAAGCCGGGGGCGTCGTGTTCGCCCAGGACCCTTCGGAAGCCGAATTCAGCGCCATGCCGCAGAACGCCATCGCCACCGGCGTGGTCAATTTCATCGCCCCCATCGACGGGCTTGCCGAACGCATCGCCGAAGTCGCGCGCAGCAAGGAAGCCGTCCGGTCGCTGGACATGTCCGGATCGTTCAACGACCTGCGCCGCATCGTGGGGTTTCTGCGGGCGCGCACCGGGCACGACTTTTCGAGCTACAAGCGCGCCACCGTCATGCGCCGTGTGCTGCGGCGGATGCAGGTGTGCCGGATCACCAACCTCAAGGATTATGGCGAATACCTGCGCACCGCCCCCGAAGAGGCGCAGGAGCTGTTCGGCGATCTGCTGATTTCGGTCACGCAGTTCTTTCGCGACGAGGCGCATTTCCAGGTGCTGACCACCGCCGCGATCCGCCCCCTGCTGGAAGACTGCGGCAGCGAGACCGACGTGCGCATCTGGTCCGTGGGCTGCGCCACCGGCGAAGAAGCCTACAGCCTAGCCATCCTGCTGCTCGAGGAAGCCGAGCGGTTGAAGATCAGCCCGCAGATCCAGATCTTTGCCAGCGACCTTGACGAGGGCGCGCTGGGAACCGCCCGCGAGGGGCGCTATCCCAAATCCATCGCCGCGGACGTGTCCGAAGAACGGCTGGAACGGTATTTCGTCGACGAACGCACCCATTACCGCGTGCGCAAAGAAGTGCGCGACATCGTGCTGTTCGCCTCGCACAGCGTGCTAAAGGATCCGCCGTTCATGCGGCTGGATCTGATCGTTTGTCGCAACCTGCTGATCTACATGGAAAAGGCGTTGCAGGAACAGCTTTTGAACCTGTTCCACTACGGGCTGCGCCCGAATGGCTGCCTGTTCCTTGGTTCGGCGGAATCGGCGGATGCGGCCACGCAGTTCTTTTCGTCGATCGACCGCGATGCGCGGATCTTTCGGGCAAAGACCATGGGGCGGCGCCAGATGCCCGCCCTGCCGCATGTATCCACCGAAGACATCCACCGCCCGCTGCACCGGCAGGCGAACGCGCCCGTGGATCGGCCCCCCTCGGCCGCCGAAGCGCATGTGCAGGCGCTGGAATCCACCGCCCCGCCCAGCGTGCTGGTGGATGAACACGGCCAGATCCTGCACCTTTCGCCCAGTGCCGGGCGCTTCATCCTGCATTCCGCCGGAACGTTTTCGACCAAGCTGTCCGACGTGGTGCGCCCCGAATTGCGGCTGGACCTGAAGGTGGGGCTGGACCGCGCGCTGGAAGGCACGCTGCCCATGCTGACCCACCCCGCGCAGGTGGATTTCGACGGCACGTTCCGGCGCATCGCCTTGCAGATCGCCCGCGTGCCATCGCGCGAAGGCAGCATGAAACGCGCGCTTGTGCTGTTCCTGGACGCCGGGCCGACCCTGTCCGACGACACGCCCGAAGACGACACGCGCGTGTCGCTCAGCGACGATTCACGCCGGCTTTATGCCGAGCTGAAGGCGGCGCAGGAAGCGCTTGTCGTCAGCCGGGCCGAACATGAATCCGCGATCGAGGATCTGCGCGCCGCGAACGAGGAACTGCAATCCATCAACGAGGAATACCGGTCGACCTCGGAAGAGCTTGAGACATCGAAGGAAGAGCTTCAGTCGATGAACGAAGAGCTTCAGACCGTCAACGCCGAGCTCAAGAGCAAGCTGGAAAACATTTCCACCGCCCACAGCGATCTGCGCAACCTGACCACCGCGACGGAAATCGGCACGCTGTTCCTGGACGGCAAGCTGCGCATCCGCATGTTCACGCCCCCCACGGCGGACCTGTTCAACATCACCGACATGGACGTGGGCCGCAACATCACCGATTTCACCCACCGGCTGCGCTATGACGGCATCGAACGCGAGGCGCGGCGCGTGCTGATGGATCTGACGCCGGTCGAAACCGAACTGCAAAGCCAGGACGGGCGCTGGTTCATGATGCGGCTGCGCCCCTACCGCACGGTCGAGGATCGGATCGAAGGCGTCGTGGTGACCTTTATCGACGTGACCTCGCGGCGCGAAACCGAACGGCGGCTGCAGGCCAGCCAGCAGGAATACCAGACCCTGTTCAATTCCATCGACGAGGGGTTCGGCGTGATGCAGGTGGCGTTCGACGGCGACGATGACGCCGCCACCGATTGCCGCTTCATCGAAATCAACGACGCCTTCGAACGGCAGACCGGCCTGCGCGACGTGCTGGGCAAGACCTTGTCCGAACTGGTGCCCGATCTTGAACCGGACTGGCTGGAAACCTTTGGGCGCATCGCGCGCTCGGGCACGCCCGAACGGTTCGAGGCGCCCGCCGCCGCCATCGATCGCTATTACGAGGCGTATGTCTTTCCCGTCGGCGACAAGGACGCGCGCAAGGTGGGCATGCTGTTCCGCGACATCAGCGACCGCAAGCAGGCCGAAGCGCATCAGCAGATGCTCAAGCACGAGCTGAGCCACCGGGTCAAGAACACGCTGGCCGTGGTGCAGGCCATCGCGCGCCAGCCGACCACCAAGGGCACGTCGGTCGATGAATTTCGCGACCAGCTGGTGGGGCGCATCCGCGCGCTGGCCCATGCCCATGACCAACTGGTCGAAACCGACTGGCAGACCGCCAGCCTTGGCAAGCTGGTCGAGGCCACGCTGTCGGTCTATGGCAGCGTGACCGACGGGCAGTTCCGCATCGACGGCCCCGAGATCATGCTTTCGCCCCGCCAGGCGCTGTCGCTTGCGCTGGTGCTGCATGAACTGACCACGAACGCCGCGAAATACGGCGCGCTTTCCCATGAAAAGGGCACGCACGAGGTGCTGTGGAACCGCACCGTGCCCGCAGATGCGCGGCGCGTGACGCTTAGCTGGCGCGAACGCGACGGCCCGCCGGTCGATGGGAATCCGACGCCGGGCTTCGGGATGAAACTGATCGAACAGGCGGTGGATTACGAACTTGACGGCTCGGTGGAACGGACTCTCGCCCCCGAGGGTTTGTCCCTGAGCATCGCCTTTCCGGTGGCTTGAAAGGGCGAACATGTCAGATTCCAACGACCGGCCACCGCGCATCCTGATCGTCGAGGACGAGATGATCCTGGCGATGGACCTGGAACAGATCCTGCAGGATCACGGCTTTGATGTGGTCGGCGTGTCGCCCAGCGTCGAGCGCGCGGTGCAGGCGGTGACGACCCTGCGCCCCGGCGCGGCGACGCTGGATCTGAACCTGCGGGGGCAAAGCTCGGCCCCGGTGGCGGACGCGCTGCGAGGGCTTGGCATCCCGTTCGTGGTGGCAAGCGGGTACACCGAATTCATCGGCGATTTCGATTTCCAGGATGCGCCGTTCGTCCGCAAGCCGGTGGCGACCGAAGAACTGATCGCCAAGCTGCGCCAGGTGCTGACCTAGCCCGACGGCAAACCGCGCGGCCCGAAAGGCGCGCGCGGGGCCAGCCCGTCAGCCGACCGTCAGCCGACGAAATCGCTGTCTTCGCCCAGCTGTTCCAGCACCATGGCGCGGGCGCGGTTCACCCGGCTTTTGACCGTTCCGATGGCGATGCCGCAGATGTCGGCCGTGGTCTCGTAACTTTCGCCCAGCATCACCACAAGGATCAGCGTCTGGCGGTAATGGGCGGGCAGGGCAGAGACGGCCCGCATGATTTCCGATCCGCGGATCGTCCATTCCTGCGTTCCCGCGACCCAGGCGCGCGCCGACACGCAATCCGCCCCGCCGGTCTGTTCGCGCTTGCGCTTGGTCACGTCGTTGTAGAACGAATTGCGCATGATCGTCATCAGCCAGGCGCGCAGGTTGGTGCCGCGCTGGAACCTGTCGATATTGGCGATCGCCTTGGTCAGGGTTTCCTGCACCAGGTCATCGACATCCTGCTGGCGGCGCGTCAGCGACCAGGCATAGGCGCGCAGCGCCGGGATGAACCGGATCACGTCATTGGATGAATTGCCGCTTTCAGCATCTTTGGCGAGGGTGGAGGTGATAGGCATTACGACTCCCGAAGTTTGCCAAGATCTGTCGTATCCTGCGCTGGACAGCTCCGCTCATGTCATCATCAGAACCCGTTGGCCCGGCAAGGAATCCCGGGCGCGGCGGCGAACCTAGACAGGGCCGGCTATGGCGCCCGGTGAGTGCTTGCCGACAGTTGCAAGCGGGCGCCAGCACCGTGCGTGCAGACTTTGAATCGACGTTATACCTCTCGCCGCGCGGGTCAAGAGGCCCTGCAATACGCCTTTTGGATGAATGGCGGGGCCGGCGTGGAAACGCCGCCCGATGCCCGGGCGCTGGCCATATGCCGCCGGTACCCTCATGCCGCATCGCGTGCCACGCCGGCCTTGGCATAGATGCCATCCAGCACCTGCACGACGGTTTCCAGCCGTTCGCAATCGGGGTCGAACCCCGGATCGCGCGACAGCCTGTCCAGCCACGCCAGCGCCGCGCGCCCGCCCCAGTCGTCGGGGGGCGCGGCCAGTTGCGTCGATTGGCAGCCGTCGAACCGCTGCGCCTGCAAATCAAGGAACGATCCGTCCACGTTGTGCAGCCCGGCGCCGCCGCCGGTGCCATAGATTTCCGCCCCGATGATCGCATCGCGCCCGGCGGGCATATTCCACGAACAGCACAGCCGGATCGGCACCCCGCCCGAGGTTTCCAGCGTGGCGACGGCGAAATCCTCGACCGCGGTGCCGCCGGCGGGCAGCGGCGCGCCCCCGCAGCGCAACGTGGCCGCGCGGCATTCCACCTCTGGCCAGTCCAGCAGCCACAGCGCCAGGTCGACAAGATGGGTGCCAAGATCGATCAGGCAACCTCCGCCCGATTGGGTGCGATCAAAGAACCACGGCTTGTCGGGGCCGTAGGCGTTGTGGAACACCAGATCGACAAAGCCGGGCGTGCCCAGCCGGCCCGATCGCAGCTCGGCGCGCAGGGCGCGGGCGGCGGCGGTGTGGCGATAGCTAAGGTCGACCTGCAGAAGCCGGTCGTTGCGCCGCGCCGCGTCCAGCACCTGCCGGACCTCGGCGGCGGTGCGGCCCAGAGGTTTCTGGCAGAAAACCGCCGCGCCCGCGTCCAGCGCCGCGATGGTCTGCGCCGCGTGCTGCCCCGAGGGTGTGGCGATCACCACCCCGTCGGGCCGCGTGGCCAGCAGCGCGTCCAGCCCATCCACCGCCTGCGCGCGCGGCGCCGTGGCAAGGCAGTCGGTCAACGCGCCGGCGTCGGGGTCGGACAGGGCGATCACCTCGGCCAGGGGGCTGCCCGCAAGCGCCTGCATCCGGTGCCGCCCGATCCATCCCAGCCCCAGAAAGCCCAGCCGCACCCCCGGCGTGTCGCGCATGGTCACCAGCGCCTTGACGAAGCCCTGCGGCTTGTCGCGCGTGGCATCCAGCGCCTCGTCCAGCCGGTCAAGCGGGTAGCTGTGGGTGAACAGGGGCAGGGGGTCGATGTCGCCCCGCGCCCAGGCATCCAGCGCGTCGCGCATGGTGGCAAGGATGGTGGCCCGGTCGCGCACATGGGCGTTGACGATGTCCAGCGCGCGCCAGTTCCACAGCTGCATGTTGACCTGGCGCGGCCCGTCCTGATGATAGCCGGCGATCACCAGCCGCCCGCTTTCGCGCGTGATCTCGGCCGCAAGATCCAGCGGCCACTGGTGCCCCGTGCATTCGATGCTGATATCGCAGCCCGCGCCGCCGGTCGCATCGCCCACCTGTTGCAGCACCCGTGCGTGATCGTCCAGCGCGATGGTGCTCGCCGCGCCGCGCCCCCGTGCCAGCGCAAGGCTTTCGGCGCGCCGGGAAATCGCGATCACCTCGGCCCCGGCGCGACTCGCCATCTGCGTCAGAAGCGCGCCCAGAAATCCGATGCCGATGATCGCCACCCGATCCCCCGGCGCCACCCGCGCCATGCGAAAGATCGACAGCGCGCAGGCCAGCGGCTCTGCCGGGGCGGGCTTGCCGGCAAGTTCGGCGGGCACGGGAATGGCGGCATCGGCGGGCACCAGTTCATGCGAGGAAAAGCCGTGGCTGCCGAAAAGCGCGACGCGCTCGCCCTGCCGTTCGGGGGGCACGCCGGGGCCGGTGGCGTCGATGTGGCCCCATGCCTCGTGGCCCAGTTCGCCCGGGGCAAGGGGAAATTCCATCCAGTCGGGGCCGGCCCATGGGGTCAGGTTCGATGCGCACACGCCGCAGCCTTCGATCCGCACGCGCACCTCGCCGGGGCCGGGATCGGCGGGGGTGTCCCGCACCGTCTCGATGCATCCCGGCGCGGTGATCCGGGCCGACACCCGCTGCATGTCGAACTGTGCTCCGTCCATCTTCGAAATCCTTGCGCTGCTGATCGAGCCCATTCGAACAGCGCGCCGCCGCGAATGTTCCCGCCCGCCGCAGGCTGCTGCACAAGCTGCTTATATCATTGAAGAAGACACCATAGTCATAGATGCCGAAGAAGCCCCGCGGCTTTCCTTCTGCAATTCCAGGACCATACCGACGGGTTTCCTGTTCTTCGCCGGCAGTGAAACCGGAAGGAGAGCACGATGGCACTTGTCCTCGTCACTGGCGGCTGCGGCTTCATCGGGCGTTACGTCGCCCGCGAGCTGATCGGCGCCAATCACGCCGTAAGACTGTATGATGCGATGATCGACCAGGTTCACGGACCCGATGGCGCCGCCGCCGACATCCCGCCCGAGGCCACGGTGGTGCGCGGCGATGTCCGTTCGGGCGAACAGTTGCGCAAGGCGCTGGATGGCTGCGATGCGGTCATTCACCTGGCGGCCGAGGTGGGCGTGGGCCAGTCCATGTACGAAATCGCGCGCTATGTCGGGGTCAACGACCTGGGCACCGCCGTGCTGCTGGAAGCCATCGCCGACCACCCGGTCAAGCGCCTTGTGGTGGCGTCATCCATGAGCATCTACGGCGAGGGCAGCTATACCCGCCCGGACGGAGAAATGTACCACGAGGCGCGCCGCCGCCCCGGCGACATCCGGCGCGGCGCCTGGGACCCGCTGGGCCCCACGGGCGATGCGCTGCGCCCCATCGCGACCGCCGAAACCAAGCGCCCCGACCTTGCGTCGATCTACGCGCTGACCAAATACGCGCAGGAACGGGCCGCGCTGATCTTTGGCGGCGCGCATGACATTCCCACCGTGGCGTTGCGGCTGTTCAACGTGTTCGGCCCCGGGCAGGCGCTGTCCAATCCTTACACCGGGGTGCTGGCGAATTTCGCCTCGCGGCTGGCGTCGGGCAAGCCTGCGCTGATCTTCGAGGACGGCGAGCAGCGGCGCGATTTCGTCCATGTGGAAGACGTGGCACGGGCCTTTCGGCTGGCGCTGGAATCCGACGTTGCGGGCGAGGTGTTCAACATCGGCTCGGGGCGCGCCTATACCATCCGGCAGGTGGCCGAGCTGCTCGCGCGCGAGATGGGCCGCCCCGATCTTGCGCCCGAGATCCTGAACCGCGCCCGGTCCGGCGACATCCGCAACTGTTTCGCCGACATCACCAAGGCCCGCGAAGGCCTTGGCTTTGCGCCCCGGCGGCGGCTGGAAACCGACCTTTACGATTTCGTCAAATGGGTCGGCGCCGCCGAGGCAGTCGATCGCAGCCAGATCATGCAGAAGGAACTGGAAGAGCGGGGCCTGGTGACATGACCGGCTATGGATTCGTCGAATGGTTCCGCCCCGGTGACAGTGAACGCGTCGAACAGGTGCTGCCGGCGCTGCGGGCCTCGGGGGCGGCGTGGCTGCGCACGCACCTGTCCTGGGCCGATTTTCACGCCCCCGGCGGGGCGGACTGGTACGACTGGCTGATCCCCCGCCTTGCGCGCGACATCGAATTGATGCCCTGCCTGCATTACACGCCGCCGTCGCTGTCGCGCACGGGGCGTACCTCGGGGCCGCCCCGGCGCACGCAGGATTTCGCCGATTTCACCGACACGGTGCTGACCCGCTACGGGGCGCATTTCGAACATGTGGAACTGTGGAACGAGCCCAACAACCTGCTTGACTGGGACTGGCGCGCCGATCCGGGGTTCGACCTGTTTTGCGACATGATCGGCAAGGCGGCGTTCTGGGTGCGCGAACGCGGCTGGAAGCCGGTGCTGGGCGGGCCCGCCCCGTTCGATCCCTACTGGCTGGACATGATGGGCCAGCGCGGCCTGCTGGCGCTGGTGCACGCCGCCGGGTTCCACGGCTTTCCCGGCACATGGGACAGCGAGCAAAGCTCGTGGGCGGGCTGGGACATGCATCTTGGCGAAATGCGCGCGGTGCTGGACCGGCACAACCCCGATGCGGAAATCTGGATCACCGAAACCGGCTATTCCACCTGGCGCAACGATCAGATGGAACAGGCGCGGCGCTTCGTTCAGGCGGCCTCGGCCCCGGCGCAGCGGATGTACTGGTACGGCTGGCAGGATCTGCAGCCCGATGTCGCGGTGCAAGAGGGGCTGTGGTTCGATCCGCGCCATTACCACATGGGCGCGGTGACGGCAGACGGGCAGCCCAAGCTGCTGGCGCGGCTGCTGCGCGATGGCGGCGTGGCGCGCGCCCGCCAGATGACGCAGCTTTCCACGCCGGCGCTGTCGCGCGGGGCGCGGGCGCTGCTGGTCACGGGCGGGGCGGGGTTCATCGGGTCGAACCTGTCCGACGCCTGCCTTGCGGACGGGCGCGAGGTCATCGTGCTGGACAACCTGTCGCGCCCGGGGGTCGAGCAAAACCTCGCCTGGCTCAGCGATCGCCACCCGGGGCGGGTGCATCCCGTCACCGTCGATCTGCGCGACGAACAGGGGCTGGCGTCGGCGGTGCGCGATGCGGATGCGGTGGTGCACCTGGCGGCGCAGACCGCCGTGACCACCAGTCTTGACGCCCCGGTGCAGGATTTCGAAGTCAACGCGCGCGGCACGCTGAACCTGCTGGAAGCGATCCGCGCCACGCGCCGCCCGGTGCCGGTGGTGTTCGCATCCACCAACAAGGTCTACGGCGCGCTTGACGATCTGTCGCTGTCCGATACCGGCGATGCGGTGCGCCCGGTCGATCCCGCGCTGGCCAGCGGCATGGATGAATCCCGCCCGCTGGCCTTTGCCACCCCCTATGGCTGTTCCAAGGGCGTGGCCGACCAGTACGTGCTGGATTACGCCCACAGCTACGGGCTGCCGGCGGCGGTGCTGCGCATGTCCTGCATCTATGGCCCGCGCCAGTTCGGCACCGAAGATCAGGGCTGGGTGGCGCAGTTGCTCATCAAGGCGCTACAGGGGCAGCCGATCACCATCTTCGGCACCGGCCGGCAGGTCCGCGACCTGTGCGAGGTGACGGACGCGGTCGCCGCCTACCGGCTGGTGCTGGACCGAATTGACAGCGTTTCGGGGCGGGCCTTCAACCTTGGCGGCGGGGCGCGCAACGCGGTCAGCCTGCGCCAGGTCCTGGCCGAGATCGGCCAGCTGACCGGATCGCCGCCCGACGTGACCTATGCCGACTGGCGCGAGGGCGACCAGATGTGGTTCGTGGCCGACAGCCACGCGCTGCGCGATGCCTGCGGGTGGGAACCGCTGTCCGACTGGCGCCCGGGCCTGCGCCGCCTTGCCCGCTGGCTGGCCGAACACCGCGTCCCGGCGGACCGTCAAAGGGTCATGGCATGACCCTGCGCGTGCTGATGACGCTGGATGCGGTGGGGGGCGTCTGGCGCTATGCGATGGACCTGGGCAAGGGGCTGCGCGCGCGCGGTCACCGGGTGGTGTTCGCCGGGCTTGGCCCCCGCCCAAGCGGCGCGCAACGCGCCGAAGCCGCCGCCATCGGCCCGCTGGAATGGGGCGAGGCGCCGCTTGACTGGATGGGCCCGGACGAATCCGCCATCGCGCCGGTCGCCCCCTGGATTGACGCCCTTGTGCGCAGGCACCGGCCCGACCTGCTGCACCTGAACCTGCCCAGCCAGGCCGTGGGGCTGCAAAGCGATGTGCCCGCCATCGTGGTCTGTCATTCCTGCCTTGCGACCTGGTTCCGCGCCGTGCAGGGCCGCGCGGTGCCTGCCGAATCCGGCTGGCTTGCGCGGCGCACGGGCGAAGGCCTGTCCCGCGCCGCCGTGGCCATCGCCCCAAGCGCCGCCCATGCCCGACTGACCGAAACCGTCTACGGCGTGACCGGCATCGCCCATGTGCTCAATGGATCGGGCGCGGCGCAGCGGCCCCCCTCGGCGGGGGATGGCGGCGCGGTGGCGGTCGCGCGCTGGTGGGACCCGGGCAAGGACGGCGCCACGCTGGACGCCGCCGCCACGCTGGCGCCGATGCCGGTCACCATGATCGGCGCCTGCGATGCCGGGCCGGGCCGGCAGTTCGCCGCACGCCACGCGATCGCCGCCGGCGCGCTGGCCCATGATGCCACCCTTGCGCGGGTGGCCGGCGCCAGCGTCTTCGTGTCGCCGTCGGTCTATGAACCCTTTGGCCTTGCCGCGCTGGAAGCCGCCCGCCTGGGCCGCCCGCTGCTGCTGGCCGACATCCCCGTCTATCGCGAGTTGTGGAAGGGCGCCGCGCGCTTCTTCGCGCCGCGCGACGCGGGCGCGCTTGCCGGCGCGCTGCGCGAACTTGCCCAAGACCCCGACGCCCGGCGGCGCCTTGGTGCGGCGGCGCAGGCCCGCGCCCGCACCTACAGCGCCGCCGCGCAGATCCGCGCCATGGAAACCGCCTGCCGCCGGGTGCTTCCGGTCGAAATGAAAGGATAGCCACATGCGTTTCACCTTCTTCACCCACTCGCTCGTGTCCGACTGGAACCACGGCAACGCCCATTTCCTGCGCGGAGTCATGCGCGCGCTTCAGCATCGCGGCCACGCCTGCCGCGCCATGGAACCCGAAGACGGCTGGTCGCGGCGCAACCTGCTGGCCGATCGCGGCCCGGCGGCGATCAACGCCTTCCGCGAGGTCTTTCCCGACCTGCGCTCGGACACATATGCCGGCCCCGACGCGCTGGACCCGGTGCTTGACGACAGCGACGTGGTGATCGTGCACGAATGGACCGACCCGGAAATCGTCGCCGCCATCGGGCGCCGGCGGGCACGCGGCGGCCGGTTCGTGCTGCTGTTCCACGACACCCACCACCGCGCGGTCAGCGCGCAGGACCAGATCGCCGGGCTGGACCTTGGCGCCTATGACGGCGTGCTGGCCTTTGGCGAGGTGCTGCGCGAACGCTACTTGCGGGCGGGCTGGAACGACCGGGTGTTCACCTGGCACGAGGCGGCGGATGATTCCGTGTTCCGGCCCCGGGGCAGCCGGCGGGCGCAGCGCGATCTGGTCTGGGTCGGCAACTGGGGCGATGGCGAGCGATCCGCCGAGCTGATGGAATACCTTGTCCAGCCCGTGGCCGACCTGGACCTGTCGGCCACCGTGCACGGCGTGCGCTACCCGCCCGAGGCGCGCGCGGCCCTGGCGCAGGCGCGCATCGATTATGCCGGGCCCATCGACAACACCAGCGTGCCGCGCTGCTTTGCCGAACATGGCGTCACCGTCCACGTGCCCCGGCGCCCCTATGTCACCGCGCTGCGCGGCATCCCCACCATCCGCGTGTTCGAGGCGCTGGCCTGCGGCATCCCGCTGATCTGCGCCCCCTGGGAGGACACCGAGGGCCTTTTCCGTCCCGGCACCGACTACCTGTGCGTGCGCAACGGCGACGAGATGAAGACCGCGCTGCGCGACGTGCTGTCCGATCCCGGCCTTGCGGCGGAACTGTCGCGCAACGGGCTGACCCGGATCGCGGGGCGCCACACCTGCCGGCACAGGGCGGGCGAGCTTCTGGGCATCCTTGCCGCGATCGGCGCCCCCGCGACGGAGGCCGTGGCATGAAGCGCATCGCCTTTTACGGATCAAGCCTGCTGTCCAGCTACTGGAACGGCGCGGCGACCTATTATCGCGGCATCATCCGGGCGCTTGCGGCGCAGGGCTGGGATGTGACCTTTCACGAACCCGACGCCTGGGACCGGCAGGCGCATCGCGACATGGATCCGCCCGGCTGGTGCCGCGTGAACGTCTGGGACAGCACGCCCGAGGGGCTGCGCGCCGCTGCCGACCGGGCGGACGGGGCGGATGTGGTCGTGGTGGCCTCGGGCATCGGGTACGAGGACGACGCGCTGCGCCGGCGCGTGCTGGACCGCGCCAGCCCCGGCGCGCTGCGCGTGTGGTGGGATGTCGACGCCCCCGCCACGCTTGCCGCCATGCGCGCCGATCCCGGCCACCCGCTGCGCCGCGATCTGCCACGGTTCGACATAGTGCTGACCTATGGCGGGGGCGATCCGGTGGTGCGTGCCTACCGCGCGCTTGGGGCGCGCGACTGCATGCCGATCTACAACGCGCTGGACCCGGACACGCATTTCCCGGTGGCCCCCGATGCGCGCTTTGACGCCGATCTGGCCTTTCTGGGCAACCGGCTGCCGGACCGCGACGCGCGGGTGCGCGAATTCCTGTTCCGCCCGGCCCGCGCCCTTCCGGGCCGGCGCTTCGGGCTGGGCGGGTCTGGCTGGTCGGACGTGGCGCTGCCGCCCAACCTGCACCCGCTTGGGCATGTGGGCACCGATGCGCACAACGCCTTCAACGCCACGCCGCTTGCGGTGCTGAACATCGCCCGCGACAGCATGGCCGAAATCGGCTTTTCCCCCGCCACCCGCGTCTTTGAAGCGGCCGGGGCGGGCGCCTGCCTGATCACCGACGCATGGGAAGGGATCGATCTGTTCCTGGCCCCCGGCGACGAGGTGCTGGTCGCGCGCGATGGCCAGGACGTGGCCGACCTGCTGTCGGGGCTGAGCCGCGAGGCGGCGCGGCGCATCGGGCGCGCCGCCCGCAGCCGCATCCTGTCCGAACACACCTACACCCACCGCGCCCGCGAGGCGGGCGATCTGTTTTCCCGGATGCTGACGCGCAAGCCGGCCCAAGCCCACCCCCAGACGGAGACCCTGCTATGACGCGCCCGCTTGACCTTGTGTTCTTCGGATTGTCGCTGTCCTCGTCCTGGGGGAACGGCCATGCCACCACCTATCGCGCGTTGCTCAAGGGGCTGGCGCGGGCGGGGCACCGCGTGCTGTTCCTGGAATGCGACAAGCCCTGGTACGCGCCGCGCCGCGATCTTGTCGACCCGCCCTTCTGCGACTTCGCGCTCTATGACGGCATCGACGATCTGGCAGCGTGGTCCGACCGCATCGCCGCCGCCGACGCGGTGATCGTGGGGTCCTATGTTCCGGACGGAATCGCCCTGCTGGATCACCTGCAGCCCCGGGCGAGGCGGCTGGTGTTCTACGACATCGACACGCCGGTGACGCTTGGGGCGCTTGACCGGGGGCATTGCGATTACCTTGCCGCGCGCCAGCTTCGGGAACTTGACCTGTACCTGTCCTTTGCGGGCGGGGCCACGCTGCGCCGTCTGCAAGAGCTTGGCGCGCGCCGGGCAGAGGCGTTATATTGTTCGGTCGATCCCGGGCTTTACCACCCGATCGACATCCCGCCCCGCTGGGATCTTGGCTACCTTGGCACCTACAGCCCCGACCGCCAGCCCGGGCTTGAGGCGCTGTTGCTGGAACCGGCGCGCCGCCTGCCGCACCTGCGCTTCGTCGTTGCCGGCGCGCAGTTTCCCGAAGGCACCCGATGGCCGCAAAACGTCACACATATCGAACATATCCCGCCCGCCGGGCACGCCGAATTCTACAACGCGCAGCGCTTTACCCTGAACCTGACGCGCGAGGCGATGCGCGCGCTTGGCCATGCCCCGTCGGTGCGCCTGTTCGAGGCGGGCGCCTGCGGCACCGCCATCCTGTCCGACCGCTGGACCGGCATCGACGAGGTCCTGCCCGAGGGCAAGGCGATCATCCTTGCCGACGGTCCCGATGACGTGGTCGCCGCGCTGTCCCTGCCGGACGGCGCGCGCCGGTCCCTTGCCCGATCCGCACGCGAGGCGGTGCTGGCGCGCCACACCGGCGAGGCTCGCGCCCGCGATCTGACCGCCCTGCTGGGCAGCATCCCCGCCCGAAAGGAGTTTTCGCTATGACAATGGGTTCACATCAGCCGGTCGCCATGGTCGCCGGCGGGGCCGGGTTCGTCGGCTCACACCTGTGCGATGCGCTGCTGGCGCGCGGCATGCGGGTGATCTGCGTCGACAATTTCAGCACCGGGCGCACCGAAAACGTCGCGCCGCTGTTCAACGACAGGCGGTTCCGCATGATCCGGGCCGACGTGACGCAGGACATACCCGAGCCGATCGACACCATCGACTGGCTGTTCAACCTGGCCTCTCCCGCCTCGCCGCTGCACTACCAGGAAGACCCGGTGCGCACGATGATGACCAACGTCACCGGCACCCACAACCTGCTGACGCTGGCCCGGCGCCACGGCGCGCGCTTCGTGCAGGCATCCACCAGCGAGGTCTACGGCGATCCCGACGTGCACCCCCAGCGCGAGGATTACCGGGGCAACGTCAACCCCATCGGCCCGCGCGCCTGCTATGACGAGGGCAAGCGCGCCGCCGAGGCGCTGTGTTTCGACTACCTGCGCGCGGGCCATGCGGATGTGCGCGTGGCGCGGATCTTCAACACCTACGGGCCACGGATGCGGGCCGATGACGGGCGGATCGTGTCGAACCTGATCGTGCAGGCGATCGAGGGCCAGCCGCTGACCGTCTACGGCGACGGCTCGCAGACGCGCTCGTTCTGCTATGTGTCGGACCTTGTGCGCGGGCTGGTCGCGCTGATGCAGGTCGACAAGGGGCCGGCGGGGCCGATCAACCTGGGCAACCCGGGGGAAATCTCGATCATGGCGCTGGCGCGGCTGGTGCAGCAGGCGGTGCCCACGCGATCCGATATCGTCCTGCGCGATCTGCCGCAGGATGATCCGCGCCGGCGCCAGCCCGACATCGGCCAGGCGGAACGGGTGCTGGGCTGGGCGCCGCAGGTGCCGCTGGACAGGGGCCTTGCGCTGACGGCGGCGTGGTTCGCGATTGCCCGCAACCGCACCCGGCAGGGCGCCGAACTGGCGAGGCCGGCGGAATGAGCGCGCTTGCAAACCGGATCCAGGCGCTTGGCCCGTGGTTTCACAACCTGCGCCTTGATGGCATCGAAACCGCGCCCGACCACCCCTTGGGCGATTACCCCCGGTTCAAGTGGGAAGGGTTTCGCCATGTGATCCCCGACGATCTGACCGGGCGCAGCGTGCTCGACATCGGGTGCAACGCGGGGTTTTACGCCATCGAAATGGCCCGGCGCGGGGCGGCCCGCGTGGTCGCCATCGACAGCGATCCGCGCTACCTTGCGCAGGCCGCCCTTGCGGCCGAGGTCGCGGGGGTCGACATCGACCTGCGCCAGATGTCGGTCTATCACGTGGCCGAACTGGGCGAGCGCTTTGACTTCGTGATCTTCATGGGGGTGCTGTACCACCTGCGCCACCCGCTGCTGGCGCTGGACCTGCTGCGCACCCACGCGGTGGGGCAGCACATGCTGTTCCAGACCATGCAGCGGGGCAGCGACGCCGCGCACCCCGTGGCCGAGGATCACGATTTCGACGACACCGCGCCCTTTGACCGCGCCGACTGGCCGCGGCTGCATTTCATCGAACATCGCTATGCGCAGGACCCGACCAACTGGTTCGTTCCCAACCGCGCCGCGACCGAGGCGATGCTGCGCAGCGCCGGCTTTCGCGTGATCGAGCATCCCGAACCCGAGGTCTATCTTTGCGCGCTCGGCCCGCAATCGGACCAGGCGCTTCCCCCCGCGATCAGCCCGCAGGGCGCCGCGCGCTAGGGCGCCGCGTCACCGCGGAAACTTGTCGCGGTGGCGCAGATGCGCCTGCAACTGGCGCGCCAGTTCCAGAAGCCGTTCGGGGATCTCTTCGTTCTGGATGCTGGCCAACTGCTCCTGCAGATCGTGCTCCATCGCGTCGGGCTCGTTCGGGGACGGCGGTTTTTCCATTCTGTCAGCTCCTTGCCTGTCGTCCTGCGTATATCCGCGCGTGGGCGTCGGGGTAGGTGTATAGATGCCACATCCAGATCACTTTGTCTTGCGGCGGGGGCAAACCTGCATCCGGCAAGGGGTGAAACAGCCATCGCGCCGGGGTGTTTCCGACAAAATCCGAATTCCGTCAAAACCGCACGTTCCCGTCAGAAGGGGGCGTTTTGCGGAACATTCGCGCGCCTCACCGGTTGGCCAAACCGTTGCACCTGCCTTGCGAAAGAAGGATCCCGCCCATGAGGCCCATCCCGATACGCTTTGCACTGCCTGTCGCGCTTGGCGCTATGGCGGTGCTTGTGATGCGAAACAAAAGCCGCGCCCCGGCGCCCGCCCATCCCCCCGACAGCGCCCCGGGCCGCACCGCTCGCCAGCACTGGTTCGGAGACTACCTTGTCACCGGGCGCACGGTGACCATCGATGCCCCCCGCCAGACGCTGTTCGACATGCTGCGCGACCCGGCGCGGCTGCCCGGCATCCTGTCCAACCTGCAGGACATGCAGGCCATCGGCCCGGACACCTGGCGCTGGCACATCAAGGGCCCGCTTGGCCAGCAGATCGAGGCGCACACCCGCATCGTCGAGGAACGGTCGGGCGAATCCCTCGCCTGGCGTTCCACCGACGACTCGCCGCTGGACACCGAAGGCAAGATCACGCTGCGCGATGCCCCCGGCGGGCGCGGCACCGAACTGACCGCCCGTATCGCCTATCGCCCGCCCGGCGGGGATGTCGGCCACTGGATCGCCACCGCGTTCCGCCGCGACCCCCACAGCCAGGGGCGCCACGATCTCAAGCGGCTCAAGATGCTGGTCGAAACCGGCGAGATCGCCACCGCCGCCTGGTACAAGGAGACCTGAAATGCGCGCATTGACCTGGCACGGACGCCATGACGTCCGCGTGGACACCGTTCCCGACCCCGAAATCATCAACCCGCGCGATGCGGTGATCGAAGTGACCGCAACCGCCATCTGCGGTTCGGACCTGCATCTTTACGACGCGGTGATCCCGGGTATGCAAACCGGAGACATCCTTGGCCATGAATTCATGGGCCGCGTGGTCGAAACCGGGCGCGACAGCACGCTGAAAAAGGGCCAGCGCGTGGTGGTGCCCTTTACCATTTCCTGCGGCTCGTGCCTGTTCTGCAAGAAGCAGCAATATTCGGCCTGCGACAATTCCAACCCGGTCGACACGCAGGACGCCTCCGAACTGATGTACGGGCACGCGATGTCCGGCCTGTTCGGCTATTCGCACATGACCGGCGGCTATGCCGGGGGGCAGGCGCAATACGTGCGGGTGCCGTTTTCCGATGTCGGCCCCGTGGTCATCCCCGACGGGATCGAAGATGAAAAGGTGCTGTTCCTGTCCGACATCCTTCCCACGGGCTGGATGGCCGCCGAAAACGCGCGGATCGAACCGGGCGACACGGTGGCGGTCTGGGGTTGCGGGCCGGTCGGGCTTTTCGCGGTGCAATCGGCGCTGCACATGGGCGCGGCGCGGGTCATCGCCATCGACCGCCACCCCAACCGGCTGCGCCTTGCGCGCGAGCTTGGGGCGCAGGTGATCGACTACAGCCAGACCCACGTGCTGGAGGCGCTGATGGAAATGTCCGGCGGCATCGGTCCCGACGCGGTGATCGACGCGGTCGGCATGGAAAGCCACGGCTTTGCCCCCGACAACATCGCCGATGCGCTGAAGCAGAAGGTCGGCGTGGGCGCCGATCGGGCCCACGCGCTGCGCATGGCGCTGATGGCCGTGCGCAAGGGCGGCCGGGTGTCGATCCCCGGGGTCTATGGCGGGCTTGTCGACAAGTTCCCGCTGGGCGCGCTGATGGAAAAGGGGCTTGAGGTCCGCACCGGGCAGACCCACGTGCAGCGCTACACCGAAGACCTGCTGCGCCGCATCGGCGAGGGCGAGATCGACACCACCTTCCTGATCTCGCACCGCCTTGGGCTGGAACAGGCGCCCGAGGGCTATCGCAACTTCCACGACAATCAGGACGAATGGACCAAGGTGGTCCTGACCCCCTGATCCCGTTTCGGGAAAGCAGAACATCCCCGCCCGGGTGGCCCCCGGGCGGGGTGCGAAAAGGCCGCCCGCTGCCCCTGCGCAGCGGAACCAACGCCCCCCGCCAGATGTTTCCATGACAGCACGCCGCGCGCCCCATCGCCTTGGGGGGCGGGGCGGTTCGACGACAAAGGAAACCCCATGAGCAAAGCTCGACACACCACCGATCACGACGCGATCCGCGACTGGGCCAAGGCCCGCGACGGGCGCCCGTCCCGCGTGCGCGACACCTCGGACGGCGGCATCCTGCGCATCGACTTCGACCCGCCCGAGGAGTCCCTGGAAGAAATTTCCTGGGACGAATTCTTCGAGGTCTTCGAAGACCGCGAACTGGCGTTTCTTTACCAGGACAAGACCGAAGACGGCCAGACCAGCCGCTTTGGCAAATTCATTCACCGCAGCGAACCGGGCGACGAACCCGAAGGGAAATGACCATGATCACGCGACTTATACTAGGGGCGGCGGCGCTTGGCGCGATTGCCATGTTCCGCAAGTCCCGCACGCCGCAAACGCCGCTGCGCATCCGTGATGCCGGCCCGTCGCAGATGCGCAACCCGCCCGCCACCTGGGATCGCACGGACGAGGCGATCGACGAATCCTTCCCGGCCAGCGATCCGCCCGGAACCTACTGACATCGCCACAGGCGCACGAAAAAGGGGCCGGCAGCAACGCCGGCCCCTTTCGCATTAAGGCCACCCCGGGGCGCACCAACCGGCCCGCCCCGGCGCAGATCATTCGGCGACCGAAAAAGCGCCGCAGGCGATCCGGCTGCCTGCATCGCCCGAGGGCTGGCTTTCGTAATCATCAACCCCGTCGTGCACCACGAAGGCAGCGCCGTCTTCGTCCATCAGGTCGCGTTCGACTTCCAGGAACGGCAGGAACACCTCGACCTCGCCGATGCCGTCTTCCTTGACGGTCAGGTTGGGCATGTCGCCCGGGTGCGGGCCATCCTGGGACAGCACGCCGTGGCTGCGATCCCCGGCAATATGCCCCCCGGCCGAGCTGAAATCATCGGATTCGCAATCGCCCGTCTCGTGCAGGTGGATCGCGTGGATGCCCTCGGGCAGGTTCATCAGCGTCACCGTCGCCAGCGCCATCCCCGAAGGGGTGTCGCGCACGCTGACCGCGCCAAGGTCGGTGCCGTCAAGGCCCTGCACCTCGGCGGTGGTTTCGGCGGCGTGAAGGGCGGGGGCCAGGACGCAAAGCGCCGCCGCCGTCAGGGTAAGGGTTTTCATCTTCATCTCCTGCTTGCGAATGCCCGGGCGGGCGGCGGGGCCGCTGCAACGCCGGGTCACACAGCAAAACCGGCGCGGGGCCGGTAGGTTCCAGCCCCGCCGCGATGGGGAACCTCTGCACGGCACGGGGGTTTGCCCAGCGGACACAGGAGCACAGGCAATGGCAGACACGGTTTCGCCGCCGACGGGCGGCCTTGGCGATGCGGGGGCCATCCCGCTGGTCGACTGGCGCGAGCGCGCGCTTTTCCTGGATTTCGACGGCACGCTTGCCCCGCTGGTGGACCGCCCCGAAGATGCGCGCCCATCCGGCGACACGCTGGCCCTGCTGGACCGGCTGGCCCATGCCACGCAAGGGGCCATCGCCATCGTGTCGGGCCGCGCGCTGGATGATCTGGCGCAACGGGTGGGGCCGCTGCCGCTGGCGCTTTCGGGCTCGCACGGGCTGGAAATCCGGCTGGCGGACGGTCGCGCCCTGCCCCCCGCGCAGGGCGAGGGCGGGCTGGATGCCGCCTTTGCCGATCTCAAACCCCTTGCGGATGAAGCGGGCCTGCTGATCGAGGACAAGCCCGGTTCGGTCGCCCTGCATTACCGCAACCGCCCCGAAGATGCCGACCATTTCCGCCAGCAGGTCGCACAGGTCGCCGCCCGCCACGATCTGCGCCTGCTGCACGGCCATATGGTAAGCGAGGCCGCCCTGCGCGGCATCGACAAGGGCGCCGCGCTAAGGCGCCTGATGCAGGAACCCGCCTTTGCCGGGCGCCGCCCCGTGATGATCGGCGATGACACCACCGACGAAGACGGGTTTCGCGCCGCTCAGGCGATGGGCGGCTTCGGGCTGCGCATCGGCGATGTGGAAACCGCTGCACGCCACCGCGTCGCGCGGCTGGGTGATGCGCTGTCCTGGCTGGGCCGGACCATCGATGCCGGCTAAGCGCCCCGGCGGGAACAACCGGCGCCGTTCCCGGTTTCAGTCATGACGCTTCGACTGACGCCATGACGCGAGGGGGACAGATGCCATCAAGACTCATTGCCGTTTCCAACCGGATCCCGACGGGGCCGCATCCGTCGGGCGGGCTTGTCGTCGCGCTCAAGGATGCGCTGGCGGCATCGGGGGGCATCTGGATCGGCGCCCACCCGGACACCGGAACCGGCAAGGAGCCGCTTGAACGCATCGAGGGCGGCGGATCGACCCGCCTTGCCTTTCGCCTCACCGAAGAAGAGGTCGCGGATTACTACCTTGGCTATGCCAATTCGGTGCTTTGGCCGCTGTGTCACCGGCGCGTCGATCTGGTCGAACTGACCGCCGCCTATGAAAGCTGCTACCGGGCGGTGAACGCGCGCGTGGCGCGGATGATCGCGTCGGTCGCGCGGCCCGATGACGTGATCTGGGTGCACGATTACCACTTCTTTCCGCTGGCCTCTGAATTGCGCGCGCTGGGGCTGACCAACCGCATCGGCTTTTTCCTGCACATCCCGTTCCCCGAACTTGGCAACCTGTCGGTGCTGTCCCAGCCCGAGGAATTCGCCAGCTGGCTGGCATCCTACAACCTTGTGGGCCTGCAGACGCGGGCCGACGTGGCGCGCTGCCTTGAAATGTATCGCGCCGATCCGCGCGCCGAATTCATGCCCGACGGCACGGTGAAATTCATCGACCGGGTGACGTCGGTGCGGTCCTTTCCCATCGGCATCGATGTGGCCGATTTCCAGGCGCAGGCTGCCGCCGCCGCCCCCGATCCGTTCGGGCGCGAGGCGCCGGAAAGCTATGTCATCGGCGTTGACCGGCTGGATTATTCCAAGGGCATCCCGCACCGTTTCCGCGCCTTCGGGCGCTACCTGCAGCAACGCCCCGAGGGCACGCGCCCCTGCCTTGTGCAGATCGCCCCGCCCACGCGCGAACAAGTGCAGGCCTACCGCGACATCACCAGCGAACTGGAGGAAATCGCGGGCCGGCTGAACGGGGCGCATGCGGAACTGGACTGGGTGCCGATCCGCTACATCCACCGCAGCATCGATCGCGCCGTGCTGGCGCGGTTGCACCGGCGGGCGCGGGCCTGCGCAGTGACCTCGCTTGCCGACGGGATGAACCTGGTGGCCAAGGAATTCGTCGCCGCCCAGGACCCCGATGACCCCGGCGTGCTGATCCTGTCGCGCTTTGCCGGCGCGGCCGAGGATCTGACCGAGGCGCTGCTGGTCAACCCCTATGACATCGACGAGATCGCCGCCGCCTATCACGCCGCCTTCACCATGCCGCTGGAAGAACGCCGCGCCCGCCACGCCGCCAGCATGGAAGTGGTGCGCCAGACCGATGCCGCGCTTTGGGCCGACCGGTTCCTGGCCTCGCTGCGCAGCTGCGTGCCCACGCTTGGCGCTTCCTTCGGGGGCCTGTCGACTGCCGGGCGCCCCGGCGGCGGGGCCAACCGCAAGGTCGAAGAGCCGATCAAGTGACCAACCCCGGCGTGCCCCGCGCGCCGATCATGAAACGAAAAGGACCCAGAATGGCTTTTGCCCCGACCCCCACGACCGGCCCGGCGCTGTCGCCCCAGCAACCCCCGGCCGAGGTTCCGCCCGGCCCGGCGCCGGACAACACCCCATCCCCGGTGCCGCCGCAGGTGCCCGAACAGCCCGACCTGCCGGAAATCGACCCGCCGGGGCCGGGCGACAGCCCCCAGCCCGACATTCCGCCCGAGGTGCCGCCGGGCCAGCTGCCCCCGGGCGGGCCCGGCCCGCAGGCGCGGGGGGCAGCCCGGTGAAGGATATCGAAGACCGCATGATCGAACTGGAAGCCGGGCTGATCGCGCAACGCCGCCTGCTGGTGCGCCTGATGCAGGACCTGGACAGCGAGAAACGCGGCGAGCTGCTGCGCTGGATCGGGGATCGCGAGGTGCTGCGCGACGGGCAGGAAGATCCCGGCGCCGTGCCCACGGGGGTCGAAATGCTGCCGCTCAGCATCGCGTCGGAATTCCAGAAGATCGCGCGCGCGGCGCGCGACAGCTGGGCCGAAGATCCCGCCGGGCGCGACATCTGATGGTCGCGGTGCTGGCGTTGAACGTCGGCTCGTCCAGCCTCAAGGCGGCGGGGTTCGTTCTGCGCGGCAACCGGCCCCAGCGCATCTTTACCGCCCTGCACGATCCTTCGGCGGGGGATACGGACCTTGTGGCGCGCATCGATGGCATCGACAGCCCGCTTGGCGATCCGGGCGCGGATTATTCCGACGGCGCGCTTGCGCTGGTCGACCTTGCGGAACGGACCTGCGACGGGCCGCTGGTGGTCGGGCACCGCATCGTGCACGGCGGGGAATTTTCGGGGGCGTCGGTGCGGCTGACCCCGGACATGGTGGAAAAGCTGCGCGAACTGGCCCCGCTTGCCCCCACCCATCAAGAGGCGGGGCTGGCCCCGGTCCGGGCCCTGTTCGACCGCCGGCCGGACCTGCAGCAGACCGCCAGTTTCGACACCTCGTTCCATGAAACCATGCCGGACGCTTCGCGCAAGCTGCCGCTGCCGTCCGAACTGCGCGGCCCGCTGCTGCAACGGCACGGGTTTCACGGGCTGTCCTATCGATCCGTGGCGCGGCGCATGGCCGACCGGGGGCTGCGCCGCATCGTGGCGCTGCATCTTGGGGGCGGCGCATCGGTCTGCGCGCTGCGTGACCGTCAAAGCCTGGATACGACCATGGCCGCGACGCCCCTGTCGGGGCCGATGATGACCACGCGGTCGGGATCGCTTGACCCCGGCGTGATCCTGTACCTGCTGCAGGAAGAAGGCTATGACGCCGCCGCGCTCGAAGACCTTCTGTGGCACCGTTCGGGGCTGCGGGGCCTGTCCGGGCGCAGCGGAGATTTGCGCAAACTGATCGCTTCCGATGACGAAGATGCGCGCACGGCGGTCGACCTGTTCTGCGACGATCTGGTGCGCAAGACCGGTGCCATGGTGGCCCGCCTGGGCGGGATGGACGCGCTGGTGTTCACGGGCGGCGCCGGGGCAGGGCAGCCGCTGATCCGCGAACGCGTCGCGGGCGCCTTTGGTTGGGCGGGCGTGACGCTGGACAGGGCGCGCAATGCAGCGATCACCGAAGACACCATCGCGCCGCGCGGCAGCCGCCTGTCGCATCCCACCAGCCCGGTGCAGGTCTGGGCCCTGCCGGTCGACGAGGAACGCGAGATCGCGCGCGGCGCCTTCGACTTGTGCGAGGTGGCAACGTAGGGGGGCGGCGCTGCGCCGGCCCCCCGGTTGGTGTTTTACGACGAATATTCCGGCATCGTGTCCAGTTCGTCTTCGGTCAGGGGAACGTGAACACGCACGTCCGCGCCATCGTCCGCGCGCAGGATTTCGATATCCGACAGCGGCAGGGCGACCGGCTTTGCGCCGATCCCCAGAAAGCCGCCCACGTCGACGACCACCGCGTCGACGCTGCCATCATCGGCCAGCACGATTTCCGACACCTCGCCAAGGCTGTCATCGTTCGGGCCAAAGACCTCGGCCCCGGTGAGGCGTTCGGCGGTCAGGTCGGTTTCGCCGGCCTGCGAATAGCCCTCGCGCCAGGTGGGGGGCACGGCGCCGGTGGGGCCCTCGTCGCCCGCTTCCTGCACGGTGGGCGAGGTGTCGCGGGCGGGCTGCGCCTGGGTATCGGCGCGATCGTCGGTCATGCCCGTTTGCGCATCGGTCTGCGTTTCGTAGACCGGGGCGTCGCGCAGGCGATCGGGATCGGCGGTCAGCACCACCAGGAAATCGTCGCCGTCTTCTGTGGACGTGTCGGCCATCAGTTCAAGCGCGCCCATGTCGACGGCGACCTGCCGCTCGCCCATCCCCAGGAACCCGCCGATATCGACCAGCACGGCCTGCACGCTGCCATCCCGGGTCAGCACGATGTCGTTGATTTCGCCGATGTCGTCCCACGCAGCGCGGGCGTCATCGCTGGCCAGTTCCGACAGGTTGGCCCCGTCCGACGTCACCGGCCGGTCGCTGCGATAGACGCGCATGCCGATCAGGTCGGACCCCATTATGGCCGATTGGCTGGATTGCTGGTCGCGGGTGTGGAACATCCGCTCGGGGTCCTGCGCGGCGGCGCCAAGCGTCGTCATCGTCAGGATCGCGGTGGAAAGCATGAGAAGCTTCATCAGGTTCTCCTCCTTGTGAAGGGTCGGTGAATCAACGCCTTGGCGCTTTTTCCCAAACAGTCTCCGGCGCAAACTGTTCCCGCCTGCCGCGCCCCGGGGGCAAAGAAACCGCCCCCGCCGCAAAGCGGGGGCGGGCATGAAAAAGCCGGGGCGCAGCCTTGCACTGCGCCCCGGCTCGAAAGGGAATGGATCAGTTGTCGATCCCGGTTTCCTCGTCAAGGCCGGGGTTCACCGTTTCGCCTTCGACATCTTCGATGGTCTCGCTGGTGGTCGCGTCAGACCCATCCTGTTCGGCCTGCTGCGCGGCGGGATCATTGGCGACGCCGTCTTCGGGCGCGGTGGCGATTTCCTCGCCCGCCCAGTAAAGGATGATCCCCACCCCGAAGATGACCACCAGCGCGAAGGCGATCAGCGGCGGCCAGTGGGATTTCTTCTGTTTCTCGGTGTTGGTATCGGGTGCGGACATGTCAGGTTTCCTGTGTTCGGGCCGCCTCTGGGGCAGCGCGCGGGGATGAAAGGTTGGGGGAAGGCGCCGCGATCAGTCGCCGGCGCCGGGATCTGCGGTTTCGCCAGTCGCGGCGCGTTTGCGCAGTCCGAAGAGGCGGTCGGTGAACTCCTTGCCATTGTCCGTGAGTATGGTGCGGATACGGATCGGGCAGGCCCGCTCCAGATCACGCAGGAACCGGCGGGCGTTGGCTGCGGTCTTTGCGGTGAATACCCGGATGAACACCCATCGCGTGGCACGATCGATGGCGACGAACAGGTAACGGCGAGCGCTCTCATCGGCCATTTGCGGCAGGTATTTCACATCGATGTGGATGTACCCGGGCTCATAGGCCTTAAAGGCGCTGTGTTTCGGTCTGGCTGCCTTGACCTTGAGATCGCGCAGATTGCCAACGCCATGTCGGCGCAGGCAACGGTCGAGGCCAGAGCGCGAAGCGTTTGGATTCAGGAATTCGCGCACCACCGCCAGAAGGTCGTCCAGCGAGACCAGCAGCGTCGTACGCAGAGCCACGGCGACGGCTTCCTGGGCGGGCGTCAGCGTCGTTTGCAGCCGATGCGGCGTGTGGCTGCGATCCTCAACGCTGTCGCGCTTGCGCCGCTTGTAGACAGTCTGCTCC
>CAXICP010000003.1:0-30771 GCA_964022595.1 uncultured Salipiger sp. | reverse complement strand
GCGGCATGCGCGCGCGTCGGGAGGACCAAGGGGGATAGGAGATATCCTTGAATGGGTCGATATTCGTCTCGCCGTAGACGAAGGGACCGGCCATCGCGCCTTCGGTGTTCTCGTCCAGCGTCAGCGTGCCCATGCGGCCCATGGGAATTTCTGCCCCCGGGGCGGCCTCGGCGCCGCCGGTGGCCAGTTCATAGGCAAGCATGGTGGCCGAATACCCCAGGTCGATCGGGTTCCAGATCGCAAAGGATCTGGACGCGCCGCTTTCGATCGCGCCGGCCATTTCCGACGGCAGGCCAAGGCCGGTGACGTTGACCTGACCGACCTTGCCGGCATCCTCGACGGCGCGCGCGGCGGCAACGATGCCCACCGACGTCGGCGCGATGATCGCGTCAAGATCCGGGTAGGTCTGCATGAGGCCGGTGGCCTCGCGGTAGGATTTGTCGGCCAGATCGTCGCCGTAGACGGTGCCGACCACTTCGATGCCGTCATAATCGCCCAGCACCTTGGTCATCTCTTCGATCCAGATGTTCTGGTTCGTCGACGTGGTGGTGGCGGACAGCACGGCGACCTTGCCACCCTCGGGCAGCTCATCCGCGGCAAGCTTCAGGATCATGTTGCCGATCAGCGGGTTGGACGAGGGGTTCAGGTGCAGCTCGCGGCCCTCGGGGGCGACGCCGGAATCCCACGAGATCACCGTGATGCCGCGCTGCATGGCCTTTTTCAGCGCGGGCACCAGCGCGTCGGTGTCGTTCGACGAAATGGCGATGGCATCCACCTGCTGCGCGATCAGGGCGTTGATGACCTCGATCTGGCCTTCGGCGGTGGTGTCGGTGGGGCCGGTATAGATCACCTCGACATTGCCCAGTTCGGCGGCGGCTTCTTCGGCGCCCTTGGCGGCGGCTTCGAAGAACCCGATGCCAAGCGCCTTGACCACCAGCGCGATGCGCACCGGATCTTCGGCCTGGGCCATGCTGCCCGCCATCAGTGCCGTGGCCATGGCCGCGCCGCCAAACAATCTGCGTGTCAGTTTCATAGTCTCTCCTCCCAAGGAAAACGCCTTATCCGGCGTTCGTTTCACGCGTGGCGCCTCCTTGCGCCACGACGACCCGGATGTCGGCCGCCTCCAGCATGGAGGCCGCGCGATCCGGTATCCCGTCATCCGTGATCACCACGTCGATGCGATCCAGCGGACACAGGATCAGGCTGGACCGGTTGTCGAATTTCGAACTGTCCACCAGCACCACCAGTTCGTCCGCCTGGCCGATCAGTTTTTCTTCGGCCTGGATCAGCAGCGGGTCGCTTTCCATCAGGCCCATGGGCCCCAGCCCATGCGCGCCCATGAACATGCGCCGGGCATAGAAATGCCGCGTCATGTCGTTGTCGAAGGGCGACAGGATGATGTTCTGTTCGCGGTAGATGGCCCCGCCGGGCACCATCACGGTGTTCTTGGTGTGGCGCAGCAGATGTTCCGCGATGGGAAAGCTGTTGGTCAGCACCTGCATGCGCCGGTTGGCCAGCGGGTGCACCATCTGGAACGTGGTCGTGCCGCCGTTGATGATGATCGGCTCGCCATCCGTGCACAGCGCGACCGCCTCGCGGGCGATGGCGGTCTTGGCCTCGGCGTTGATGGTCTGGTTGATCGAAAACGGCCGCCCCGCCAGCCCCGGCAGGGACGGCGGCGTCAGCGCCTCGGCGCCGCCGCGCACCCGGCGCAGGCGCTTCTGCCCGTCCAGTGTCGCGATGTCGCGGCGGATCGTGGCTTCGGATGTTTCCGTCAGGGCGACCAGATCCGCCACCGTCACGATGGGGCGTTCCTGTACTGCCGATAGGATGATCCTGTGGCGTTCCGTTTCGTGCATGCTGTCCTCCCGCCTTCATAAGACGCCAAATTCGCCGCCCCGGTCAATCACTTTCTTTCACTTTCAATCATTCTGCGCTGCAATATGATTGTTTGTGATCGGTTGTGCTTGACTTTGGGGTGTGGTTCCGCCCACGCTGGCCCCGACGCAAGAGGCCGCATCCTGCGGCGTTCCAGGGAGGATGACCATGCTGACCCGCGCCGAAAACCGGCTTCAAAACCTGTGGGATGATGCCCGCGCAGACGGGATGAGCGAGCCCGAGAAGCTGCTGTATCGATCGAACCTTCTGGGTTCCGACAAGCGAATCACCAACTACGGCGGCGGCAACACCTCTGCCAAGGTGATGGAAATCGACCCCCTGACCGGCGCGCAGGTCGAAGTGCTTTGGGTGAAGGGATCGGGCGGCGATGTCGGTTCGATCAGGATGGATGGCTTTGCCACGCTTTACATGGACAAGCTGCGCGCCCTGAAGGGCAAGTATCGCGGCGTCGAACACGAAGACGAGATGGTCGGCTACCTGCCGCACTGCACCTTCAACCTGAACGCCCGCGCCGCGTCGATCGACACGCCCCTGCACGCCTACGTGCCCAAGAAGCACGTCGATCACATGCACCCGGACGCGATCATCGCCATTGCCGCGTCGAAGAATTCCAAGGAACTGACCGCCGAGGTGTTCGGCGACGACATCGGCTGGCTGCCGTGGAAGAAACCGGGCTACGAGCTGGGCCTGTGGCTGGAAAAATACGCGCTGGAACACCCCGAGGCCAAGGGCGTCGTGCTTGAAAGCCACGGGCTGTTCACCTGGGATGACGACGCCAAGGCCTGCTACGAGCTGACGCTGGAAATCATCCAGAAGGCGATGGACTGGTTCGCGGACAAGACCGCCGGACAGGCGGCCTTTGGCGGCGCGGTTCACCAATCGCTGGCGCCGGCCGCGCGCCGCGCCGTGGCCGCGCGGCTGATGCCGGCCATTCGCGGCTTTGTGTCCGGCAACCAGCACATGGTCGGCCATTTCGAAGACAACGCCGCCGTGCTGGAATTCGTGAACGCCCGCCACATGCGCGACCTTGCGGCGCTTGGCACGTCCTGCCCGGACCATTTCCTGCGCACCAAGATCCGCCCGCTAGTCATCGACTTCGACCCGGCCCGGAACAACATCGACGCGGTGCTGGACGGGCTTGCCGACCAGATCGCCGCCTACCGCGACGATTACGCCGCCTATTACGATCGCTGCAAACACGCCGACAGCCCGGCGCTGCGCGACCCCAACGCGGTGGTTTACCTGGTGCCCGGCGTCGGCATGATCACCTTTGCCAAGGACAAGGCAACGGCGCGCATTTCGGGCGAATTCTACGTGAACGCCATCAACGTGATGCGCGGCGCGTCCTCGGTGTCGGAATACGTCGGCCTGCCGGAACAGGAAGCCTTTGACATCGAATACTGGCTGCTGGAAGAAGCCAAGCTGCAGCGCATGCCCAAGCCCCGGTCGATGGCCGGGCGCGTCGCGCTGGTCACGGGCGGTGCGGGCGGCATCGGCATGGCAACGGCGCAGCGTTACCTGTCCGAAGGGGCCTGCGTCATGCTGGCCGACATCAACCCCGACACGCTGGCGCAGGCGCAGCAGGCGCTGAGCCAGTCATTTGGCGCTGACGTGGTGCGCAGCGTCGAGATGAACGTCACGGATGAAACCGCCGTCCAGACCGCCTATGCCGAGCTTGCGGTCGAATACGGCGGCATCGACATCCTTGTGTCCAACGCCGGGATCGCGTCGTCCGCCCCGATCGAGGAAACCTCGCTGGCGCTTTGGCAAAAGAACATGGACATCCTGTCCACCGGCTATTTCCTTGTGTCGCGCGAAGCGTTCAAGGTGATGCGGGCGCAGGACATGGGCGGCTCGGTCGTCTTTGTCGCCTCGAAGAACGGGCTTGCGGCCTCGCCCAATGCCGCGGCCTATTGCACGGCGAAGGCGTCGGAAATCCACCTGGCGCGCTGCCTTGCCCTGGAAGGGGCCGAGGCGGGAATCCGCGTCAACGTGGTGAACCCCGACGCGGTGCTGCGCGGCTCGAAGATCTGGGAAGGCGAATGGCTGGAACAGCGCGCCTCGACCTACGGCACCGACAAGGGCGGGCTGGAAGAAATGTACCGCCAGCGGTCCATGCTCAAGCGTTCGGTCCTGCCCGAGGACATCGCCGAGGCCGCCTATTTCCTGGCCTCGGACAGGTCGGCCAAATCCACCGGCAACATCATCAACGTCGATGCGGGCAACAAGGAAGCGTTCACGCGCTGAACCTTGGCGGGGCGGGCCGATCCCCGCCCCCGACCGCGCGGGGCAGCACGACCCCGGCGCCACGAAGGGAGCAACCATGACCTACGAACAGGCCCGCGAGGCCTTTGCCGACTGGGGCGTCGACACGGAAGCCGCGCTGGCGACCCTCGCGACCATCCCCATTTCCATGCACTGCTGGCAGGGCGACGACGTGCGCGGCTTTGAACGCGCGACGGGCACCTCGGGCGGGGGCATCCAGGCGACGGGCAACCACCCGGGCCGCGCCCGCACCCCGGACGAGCTGCGCGCCGACCTGGAATTCGCCTATGCGATGATCCCGGGCAAGCACCGGCTGAACCTGCACGCCTTTTATCTGGACACCGACGAGACGCCCGACCGCGACCAGATCGAATACCGCCATTTCGCGCCCTGGGTCGACTGGGCCCGCGCGCAGGGCGTGAAGCTGGATTTCAACCCGACCTTCTTTGCCCACGCCAAGGCCGACGACAACCTGACCCTGTCGCATCCCGACCAGGGCATCCGCGACTTCTGGATCGAACACGGCAAGCGCTGCCGCGAGATCGCAGCGCAGATGGGCGCGGCGCAGGGCGGCGAGGTGGTCAACAACATCTGGGTGCCCGACGGGTCCAAGGACAACCCGGTCGACCGCATGGGCGCGCGCCGCCGGCTGGAATCGTCGCTGGATGCCATGCTGGCCCCGGCCCATGACAAGGCGCATCTGCTGGACGCGGTGGAATGCAAGCTTTTCGGCATCGGCGTCGAAGCGATGACCGTGGGCAGCCACGAATTCTACCTGGGCTACGCGATCCGCAACCAGACGGCGCTGTGCCTGGACATGGGGCATTTCCACCCGACGGAAAACGTGGCCGACAAGCTGACCTCGGTGGCGCTTTCGGTTCAGGACATCCTGCTGCATGTGTCACGCCCCATGCGCTGGGACAGCGATCACGTGATCCTGCTGGACGACAGCATCCGCGCCATGGCGCAAGAGATCGTGTTCTCGGACCTGCTGGCACGGACGCGGATCGGGCTTGATTTCTTCGACGCCACCATCAGCCGCACCGCGGCCTGGGTGATCGGCGTGCGCAACATGCAAAAGGCGCTGCTAGAGGCATTGCTGACCCCGCTTGACCGGCTGCGCGCCGCCGAAACCAGCCTTGATTTCACGACGCGCCTGATGCTGACCGAGGAATTCAAAAGCCTGCCCCACGGCGCCATCTGGACCGAATTCTGCGCCCGCGCGAACCGGCCCACGGGGGCAGGTCTGATCGGCGCGCTGACCGACTACCAGCGCACGGTGGCGGCGCGGACCTGACACCGGCGCGGGCGTAATGGAAAGGCAGGGCGCGCGGGGCTTATGACGCCTCGCGCGCGATGACGTCGGTCATGGGATTGCCGAGCATGTCGGCCAGCAGGGCTTCGACCGTCGCCCAGAAATCCGTGTCGGGCGAAAGCGTTGCCGGGATGAAGGCCGCGCCGCGCAGGGCGGCGGCGATCGCGCCGGCGCTTTGGCCCTCGGCCATGGCGCGCAGATCATCGGCGCGCGGGTCGCGCAATTCGTATGGCGGGCAATCGTGCATCGCCATGGATATATGCCGCGCCCAGGCCGCGGTGGCAAAGGCAAAGGGGCGCACATCCACGCCCCGCGCGCGCGCGTCCAGCACGGCGGCAAAGATGCGCTGCGGCATCTTTTCCGAGCCGTCCATCGCGATCTGAAACGTCTCATGCGCGATGCCGGGGTTCGTAAACCGCGCGGCCAGGGCATCGGCATATGCGGCAAGGTCGATCCCCGGGATGGGGGGCAGCGTGGCGGCGGCGGCGCCAAGGTGGCGGCGCACCAGACGCGCCATCGGCTCATTGGCCATCACGTCCCGCACCAGGGGCAGGCCCGCGTGGAACCCCGCATAGGCCAGCATCGAATGCGTTCCGTTCAGCATCCGCAGCTTCATCGATTCGAAGGCCGGAACATCCGTGGTAAAGATCACGCCCGCCTCTTCCCAGGCCGGGCGGCCCTGGGGGAAGCTGTCTTCGATCACCCATTGAAAGAAGCTTTCGGTCTCGATCGCGGCAAGGTCCGTCGTGCCGGTCAGGGACTGCGCCTCGGCCAGGGTCGCGTCGGTCGCGGCGGGGGTGATGCGGTCGACCATGGTGCAGGGAAAGGCGACATGCGCCGCGATCCAATCGGCCAGTGACGAATCGATCCGGCGGGCAAAATCCGTCACGGCCCCGCGCAGCAGGGTGCCGTTTTCCGGAAGGTTGTCGCAGCAAAGCACGGTGAAGGGGGCAAGCCCGGCGTCCCGGCGGCGGCGCAGCGCTTCGCACAGCAGGCCAAGCACGCCTTGCGGGTGGCGCGGCGTGGCCAGATCGGCGGCCACGGCGGGGTGGGACGCGTCGCACCCCTGCGCCGCGCGGTCCAGGCCATAGGCCTTTTCGGTCACGGTAAGCGACACGATCCGCGTCGTTTCACGGGCCATGGCCCGCAGGGTCGGTTCGGGGTTTCCCGCGCAGCAGATGGCATCGGCGATGGCCCCGATCACGCGGGCGGACGTGCCCGCCGCGCCCTTTTCGATCAGCGTGTAAAGACCGTTCTGCGGCGCCAGTTCCCCCGAAGCCCTGGGCGATCGCAGCGACACCCCAAGGATGCGCCAATCCCCGCCCTTCGCGGCCAGCGCCAGGTCGGTCAGCGCCGCCTGATGCGCCTTGTGAAAGGCGCCAAGCCCCAGATGCACGATCCCCACGCCATGCGCGGCGGGATCATAGCCGGGGCGCAGGGTCTTGGGCAGCTGCGAGATGTCGCTCAGGCGCATGTCAGGACCCCGCGACCAGCGGATGCTGGAACGCCCGGTAAAGCCCGCGCAGTTCCGCCAGCCCCTTGAGCCGCCCGATGGCGGGATAGCCCGGCTGCGCCTCGCGCCCGATGTCTTCAAGAATGTCCTGCCCGTGGTCGGGGCGGAAGGGGATGGACCAGTCGGCGCGGCCCGCGGCCTTGCGGCGGGCTTCTTCGGCGACGACCGCCTGCACCATGGCGACCATGTCGGTGTGCCCGGTCAGGTGTTCGTCTTCGTAAAGCGAATTCATCACCTCGGTGCCTTCGATGCTGACGTTACGCAGGTGCAGGAAATGCACGCGGTCCGCCAGCGCCTTGAAGATCCGCACCGGATCGTTGTCGGGCCGCGCGCCAAGCGAGCCGGTGCACAGCGTCACGCCATTGGACGGCAGGTTCACCGCGTCAAGGATCTTGCGGTAATGCGCCTGCGTGGACATGATCCGCGGCAGGCCCAGCAGCGGGAAGGGCGGATCGTCGGGGTGGCAGCAAAGCCGCACGCCCAGATCGCGGGCAAGGGGCGCGACCTCGGACAGGAAATCGATCATGTTCGACTGAAGCTGCGCCTCGGAAATGCTGTCATATTCGGCCAGGTGCGCCCTGACGTCTTCCAGCGTGAATTTCTCGGCAGCGCCCGGCAGGCCGAAGACCACGTTCCCCGCCAGCTTTTCCTTGCGCGCCTCGTCCATCTGTTCAAAGCGCGCCGCCGCTTCGGAAACCACCGCTTCGGGAAAGCCTTCGGCCGCGCCGGGGCGTTGCAGGATGTGGATGTCGAAGGCGGCGAAATCGATCAGATCGAAGCGCATGCAGCGCGCGCCATTGGGCCGTTCCCACGCAAGATCGGTGCGGGTCCAGTCCAGCACGGGCATGAAGTTGTAGCAGATCACCTTGATCCCGGCATCCGCAAGATGCTGCATCGACGTCTTCCAGTTGGCGATATGGGTCTTCCACGCGCCTTTCTGCTTCTTGATGTCCTCGGACACGGGCAGCGATTCCACCACGTCCCAGGTCAGCGAAGACGGGCGGCCATCGCGCCGCGTCGCGATCAGCTGTTGGCGCGCGGCGATTTCCCCGGGGGTCCAGACGGCTCCGGTGGGGACGTGGTGAAGGGCCGAGACCACGCCCTCGACGCCTGCCTGCATCATGTCGTCGATGCTTACGCGGTCCTTCGGACCAAACCAGCGCCAGGTCTGTCGCATGGCGTTTCCTCCCCTTCGATCTTCGCTCGTGCCGCGCATCACCGGCGATGGCGCGGCCATATCACGGTCACGAGCAATATCATCCGACAGGACTGTTGACTAGTATGGAAGTATGCAGTTAAGCATTTGGGCAGGGGAGGACACAGGCATGAGCATCGAGCTTCTGACGATGGGCCACATCGATCCGACGGTCCCGGTGGGCCCGCAGCTGACACGCGTGCTGCGCCTGTGCATCGTGCGCAACCAGCTTGAACCCGGTGCGCGCCTTTCCGAATCCGATATCGGGACCAAATTCGGCCTGTCCCGCCAGCCCGTCCGCGAAGCGTTCATCAAGCTGGCCGAGGAAGGCCTGCTTGAAATCCGCCCCCAGCGCGGCACCTTCGTGCGCAAGATCTCGCTTGAGGCGGTCATGGACGCACGTTTCGTGCGCGAGGCCGTCGAAGCCGACATCGTCAAGGCCTGCATCGAAACCGCGCCCCAGGGCCTTGTGCGCGAGTTGCGCGACAAGATCGCGGCGCAGCAACGCCTTGTCGATGAACGCCCCGAAGCCTTCGTGCCGCTGGACGACGATTTCCACCGCACCCTGGCGCAGGCCGCGGGGCGCCCGAATGCCTGGACCGTGATCGAGGGGATGAAATCCCAGATGGACCGGGTCCGGCAGATGACATCGATGAACTTTCCGCTGGCGCATCTGATTGCCCAGCACACCGCCGTCGTGGACGCCATCGAAACCGGCGACAGCCACAGGGCGGAACAGGCGATGCGCGGCCACCTGCGGATGATCCTGCAGGACCTGCCCGCGATCCGCGAAGCCTACCCCGATTACTTCGACGCGCCGCAAGGCTGATCGGGACCATCAAGACGATAAAAGGGAGGAAACCATGTTCGTCACCACACCCCTCAAGGCTCTCATGCTGGGCGGCATCGCCGCTGCGGCCCTGTCCGGCGCCGCCTTTGCGCAGGACATGACGCTGAAGCTGGGCCACCCGGCCAATGAAGACAACATCTGGCACAAGGCGTCCGAGAAGTTCGCCGAGGAAGTCGAGGCGCTGACCGAAGGGCGCATCGCCGTCGAGGTCTTTCCGAACGAAACGCTCGGCAAGGAAATGGATGTCATCAACGGCATGCAGCTTGGCACCGCCGACATGACCATCACCGGGGAATCCCTGCAGAACTGGGCGCCGATGGCGGCGCTGCTGGCGATCCCCTACGGCTATACCTCGCTTGAAGACATGGACGCGGTGGCCGGCGGTGAACTGGGCGACGAGATCGAAGCGCAGATCATCGAAAAGGTCGGCATCCGCCCCATCGCCTATTTCGCCCGTGGTCCGCGCAACCTGACCTCGAACCGCCCCATCGCATCGGTCGAGGATCTGGACGGGCTGAAGATGCGCGTGCCCAACGTGCCGCTGTTCCTGAACGTCTGGAAGGCGCTTGGCGCCAACCCCGCGCCGATGGCCTTTTCCGAGGTCTTCACCTCGCTGCAGAACGGCACCATCGACGCGCAGGAAAACCCGCTGGCGCTTATCAAGTCCGCCAATTTCAACGAAGTGCAGGACTACGTGAACCAGACCCAGCACGTGCGGTCCTGGATTTACCTGACGATTTCGGAAATGGCCTGGAACAAGATGTCCGAAGAGGACCGCCAGGCTGTGACGGAAGCGGCGGCGCGCGCCCAGGAATGGGAACGCGAGCAGTTCCTCGTGGACGAGGCCGAACTGCAGACCCAGCTTGAAGAACTTGGCATGGAATTCGTCAAGGTCGACAACGCGGCCTTTGCCGCCGCCGCCAAAGAAGCGGTGCTGACTTCCGTCCCCGACGAGATCCGCCCGCAGGTCGAACAGCTTTTCGCCGAATAAGCACCGGATCGCGGCCCGGTTTTCCCCAATCGGGCCGCTTCCCGGGGCTGGCGGGGTCACATCACCCCACCGGCCCCTTTTCAAAGCGTGAACGGGGGTTCCCATGCAACGGATCATTCAGGCCCTGACCGGCTTCGCCCGCATCGCCACGGGGATCAGCTTTGGCGTTATCATCATCGCCGTGCTCGTGCAGCTTGCGGGGCGGTCCGGGCTGATCGCCTCGGTCGTCTGGTCCGAAGAACTGACGCGTTTCGCGCTGCTGTTCCTGACGGCCTTCGGGGTGGGGCTCAGCTATCGCTCGGGCAATCTTGTGAACGTCGACATCCTGTCCGAGGCGCTGCCCGGGCGGCTGCCGTGGGCCTTGCGGCTGATCTGTGCGGCCATCACCTGCGGCTTCGGCCTTGCGCTGATTCCGGCGGCCTGGTTCTACGTTTCCATCGGGGTGCGCCAGACCGCGCCTTCGCTTGGGGTGCGGATGGACTGGATCCACGCCGCGGTGCTGGTGGCCATCATCTCGCTCAGCCTGTTCGCCGCCCTGCGCGTGATCGGCATGCTGACCGCCACCGAAGACGGCACCCCCGAACGCCTGCAAGAGGACCACTGACATGGGATTGACCATCCTTCTAAGCTGCTTTCTTGGCGGGCTTGCCATCGGTCTGCCCGTGGCGGTGACGCTTGGCGTGTCCTCGATGGCATACCTGCTGCACGAAGGCATTCCGCTCGTGGTGATCCCGCAAAAGATGTACGCGGGCATGGACAGCTTTGTGCTGCTTTGCATCCCGGGCTTCATCCTGGCCGGAAACCTGATGAACGCGGGCGGCATCACGGCGCGCATCGTGCGGCTGGCGCGGGCGCTGGTGGGCCGGATGCGCGGCGGGCTTGGCCTGACGAACGTGGCCGCATCCATGCTGTTCGGAGGCATTTCCGGCACGGCGGCGGCCGATGCGGCCTCGATCGGGGGGATGATGATCCCCGGCATGAAAAAGGCGGGCTATCCGGCGGATTTCTCGGCGGCGATCACCGCGGCCTCGTCCACCGTCGGCCCGATCATCCCGCCTTCGGTTCCGATGATCATCGTCGGCACGCTGTCAGGAATTTCCGTCGGCAAGATGTTCATCGCCGGCGCGCTGCCCGGCATCCTGATGGGCGTCGCCATGATGGTCACCGCCTGGATCATCGCCCGCAAAAAGAACTTTCCCCGCCAGGAATGGCAGGGCTGGGATGAGCTGGGCCACGCCTTCCTTGGGGCATTCTGGGCCGTGGCCATGACCGCCTTCATCGTCGGCGGGCTGCTGATCGGCTTCGCCACCCCGACCGAAACCGCCGTGGTCGCGTCGGTCTATGCCTTCGTGGTGGGCGCGTTTGTCTACAAGGGGCTGAAGCTGCGCGATGTGCCGCGCATCGTCATCGACAGCGCCATTTCGGCAGCGGCGATCCTGGCGCTGGTGGGGCTGGCGAATGTCTTTGGCTGGATCCTGGTGTCCGAGCGCATCCCCCAGACCATCGCCAACGGCGTGCTGTCGGTGACCGAAAACCCCTTTCTGGTGATCCTGCTCATCAACCTGGTGCTGCTTTTCGTCGGCATGTTCATGGAAACCATCGCCGCGCTCATCATCCTTTTCGCCCCGCTGCTGGCGCTGGCGACCGGGGTGGGCGTGGACCCGCTGCATTTTGCGGTCTTTGCCGTGCTCAACCTGATGATCGGCCTGACCACGCCGCCGGTCGGGGTCTGCCTGTTCATCTGCGCCGACATCGGCCGGGTGTCGCTGTGGCAGGTGACCAAGGCCATCGCGCCCTTCATCCTGACCAACCTGATCGTGCTGATGCTGGTGTCCTACATCCCGTTCTTCAGCACCTGGCTGCCCTCGCTGCTCAACTGACAGGAAGCTTCATGTCCATTCGTATCGCCCGCCTGCATGGCCAACGCGACCTGCGCGTCGAAACCATGCCCGATCCCGAACCGGCCCCCGGCGAAGTCGTCGTGGCCATCGGCGCCGGGGGCATCTGCGGGTCGGACATCCATTATTTCACCCACGGCGGCATCGGCGAGATGATCCGCGTGCAGGAACCGATCATCATCGGCCACGAAGCGGCGGGCACCATCACCGCGCTTGGCGAAGGCGTCACGGGGCTGTCCGCCGGTCAGCGCGTCGCGCTCAACCCGTCGCATCCCTGCGGGACCTGCGCCTTTTGCCAAAAGGGCCAGCCGATCCACTGCCTGAACATGCGGTTCAAGGGCTCGGCCATGTTCATGCCCCATGAGCAGGGCTTCTTTCGCGACCGCGTGGCCATCGGCGCGGGCCAGTGCTACCCGATCGCCGACGGCGTGCCGATGGCCGAGGCCGCCCTGTCCGAACCGCTTGCCGTCTGCCGCCGGGCCATGACCCGCGCGCTGGACGTGGTCGGAACGCTTGAAGGCAAGCGGGTGCTGGTCACGGGCGCCGGCCCCATCGGCGCGCTTTGCGTGGCGCTGGCCCGGCATTTCGGCGCCGCCGAAATCGTCGTGACGGACCTGCAGGATGCGACGCTTGCGGTGGCCGCGCAGGTGGGCGCCACGCGCACGATCAACGTCATAAGCGACGGCGCCGCGCTGAAGGAATACGAGGCGCAAAAGGGCCAGTTCGACCTGACCTTCGAATGCTCTGCCGCGCAGCCTGCGCTTGCATCGGCCATCCGCTGCACCCGGCCGCTGGGCACCATCGTGCAGGTCGGCGTGATGGGCGAAACGCCCGTGCCCTTCAACCTGCTGGTGTCCAAGGAAATCAACCTGATCGGCACGCATCGCTTCGACCGCGAATTCGGCCAGGCGGTGGATCTGATCAACGCCCAGACGATGACCCTGGCCCCCATCGTGACGCACAGCCTGCCGATTGGCGACGCGGTGCAGGCGATGGAACTGGCCACGGACCGCGCCCGCGCGGTCAAGGTGCAGATCACCTTTGGCTGATGCTTTCCGGCTTCGCTGCCGCGCATCCGGCCACCGAAGTCAGCGGCCCGCCATCCGCCCGAACTGTTCCCTGTGCCGGATCGGCGACACGCCCGTGGCGCGCCGGAATTCGCGCCGGAACGTCTCGGGCGAGCCAAAGCCACAGGCCGCCGCCACGTCCGCCAGCGGCGTCGCGCCGTTTTCCAGAAGCTCGGCCGCCCGCGCCACCCGGGCGCTTGTCAGCCAGGCCAGCGGCGTGGTGCCCGCCTCGTCGGCGAAGCGGCGGGCCAGGGTGCGCCGGCTGGTGGCGGCCGTTCGCGCCATGCGCTCGACCGACCAGGGTTCATCCAGCGACGCCCTGATGCGATCCTGAAGCGCGGCGATGCTTGCGCCGCTGCGCCGGTTCGGCTCGGGGTGGGGAACGAACTGGCGCTGCCCGCCTTCGCGCTGCGCGGGCAGGACCAGGCGGCGCGCCACCGACGCCGCCGCGCGCGCGCCATGGTCCTGCCGGATCAGGTAAAGCCCAAGGTCCAGCCCCGCCGCCGACCCGGCCGAGGTCAGCACGCGCCCGTCTTCGACGAACAGCACATCCGGGTCTACATCCGCGCCGGGACAGGCTGCCGCCAGCGCATCGGTGTAGCGCCAGTGCGTCGTCGCCCGGCGCCCGTCCAGCAGCCCGGCAGCGGCCAGCACGAACACCCCCGAACAGATCGACATGACCCGCGCCCCGCCGTCATGGGCCTGCCTTATGGCGTCGCGCAGCGGCGCCGGCACCGGGGCGGTGATGCCACGCCAGCCGGGCACCACGATCAGATCGGCCTGCGCCAGCAGCGACAGATCGCCTTGCGCCGCCACCGTCACCCCGCCCGTCGCGCGCAGGGGGCCCGGCTCGGCGGCGACGACGGCAAAGCGGTACCAGCGTTCGAATTCGGGGCGCGGCAGGCCGAACAATTCCACCGCGATCCCGAATTCAAAGGTGCACAGCCCGTCATAGGCGATGACGCAGACAAGGGGGTCGGCTTTGGGGGCAGCTTTGGCATCTTCGGGCATGTTGGCAGGATCCGACCGGACAATGGCATATCTGCCCATAGGCGTTTGTGCCCGCGCGTGGCAAGTGTGACGGGCCCCCAAAGACAGGAGCTTGCCATGAACGCCCCCTCTGCCGTTGCACAAACGCCAGCCGCCGCACCCGCAGATGCGATCGCGCATTTCGCGCGCCGGCTGAGCTTTGAAACCGATTGCTGGGATACGCATGATGCACTGTCGAAGGGTTCGGGCGATTTCGTCCTGCTGGACGTGCGCGGCCCCGACCTTTATGCGCAGGGGCATGTTCCCGGCGCCCTGAACCTGCCCCACGGCAAGATGACCGAACGGCGCATGGCACAGTGGCCGCAAGGCACCCTGTTCGTCGTCTACTGCGCCGGGCCGCATTGCAACGGCGCCAACAAGGCCGCCCTGCGGCTGGCGCGCATGGGGCGCCCCGTCAAGGAAATGATCGGCGGCGTGACCGGCTGGATCGACGAAGGCTTCGCGCTTGCGACGGGGGATGCCATGTCCGGCGTGGCACAGGTCGACGGCGCGTAGCTGCCCGGCGCATCGCGCGGGCGACATCGGCAGGTTAGATCGGCATCTTAGGCGCTATATTTCGCCTATCTTGCTGGTATACTGCCAAAGTTCGCACCCAACGGATCGGCAAAATGCTGTTAGAAACACCGGCACGCTTTGAACCTTGCGGCATCGAAGAAGCCATTCCCGTCGCGCTGACCGATCTGATCCTTGAAATCAGATCCGCCGCCGAGGCGCTTGGCCGCAGCCTGCATCCCGCCAGCGCGGCCGAGCTGCGCGCCATGACGCGCATCATGAACGCCTATTATTCCAACCTGATCGAAGGGCACAACACCCGCCCCCGCGACATCGAAGCGGCGCTGGCGGGCCTTATGGACACGGTCGAAAACCGCCCCCTTGCCGAAGAGGCCGCCGCCCATGTGCGGGTTCAGGGCTGGATCGATGACGCCAGCGCGGCGGGCAGCTTGCCGCAGCCGACCTCGGTCGCGTTCATCCGCGATCTGCACGCCCGCTTCTATACGGCCATGCCGCAGGAATTTCGCGTCATCGAACACCAGGGCCATCCGCGCCCCGTGGTGCCGGGACAGTTCCGGCAGGACGGCGAAGAGGTGTCGGTGGGGCGCCACCTGCCGCCCTCGGCGCACCGCCTGCCCGATTTCATGGCCTATTTCGAAAGGCGGTACCTTGGCCTGACGCGCGGTGCCACCGGGCGCCTGCTGTCGATCCCGGCGGCGCATCACCGGCTGAACTACATCCACCCGTTCCTGGATGGCAACGGGCGCGTCAGCCGCCTGATGTCCCATGCCATGATCCAAAGCGCGGGCATCGGCGGGCATGGGCTGTGGTCGATCAGCCGGGGCCTTGCGCGGGGGCTTGCCGATCCGGCCGAATACAAGGAACGCATGGACGCCGCCGATCAGCCCCGGCGGGGCGATCGCGACGGGCGCGGCAACCTTTCGCTGGCCGGGCTGACCAGCTTCAGCGCGTGGTTCCTGACCGTGATGCTGGACCAGATCCGGTTTACCGAGGCGATGTTCGACATTGCCGCGCTAAGGGCCCGTTACACCCGGCTGATCGGCGATCTGTACCCGGGGCGCGAACGGTTGCCGCAACTGATCGCCCATGTGCTGCGCCACGGAGAAATGCCCCGGGGCGAGGCGCGCCTGGTCACCGGCGTGTCGGATCGCGCCGCGCGCACCGATCTTGCCGATCTGCTCAGGCCCGGGTTTCTCAAATCCTCCAGCGCCAAGGGGCCGGTGCGCATCGGCTTTCCGCTGGAATATCGCGAACGGCTGTTTCCGAACCTGTTCACCGACACCGCCCCGCAGGTGCCCCCGCCCCCTGCCCCGCCCGCGGTCTGACGCGGGGCCGATCTGGCGGAAAACCTCCCCCGGGGATCAAAAATCGATATTTTGCTTGTTAACGCAAATTATCGGTTTTATCCTTTGGCGCAGGGAGGACCATCATGAAGACATTCATCGCAACGGCGCTGCTTTGCGCAAGCGCCCTGACCGCCACCGCCGAGGAATACCGCATCGGCACCGCCAGCGTCGGCGGCGCCTTTTTTCCCATCGGACAGGGTATTTCCAACCTCGTCAACAGCTACGGCGGGGGCGACATCACCATGGTGCCGATCGTCACGCAAGGATCGGTGCAAAACCCCCGGCTGATCGCGCAGGGCGAAATCGAAATCGGCATCACCAACGCCAACCTTGCCGCCGATGCCGTGGCGGGGCGCGGCGCCTATGATGGCAACCCCATCGACATCAAGGCGCTTGGCCCGCTGCACCCCAGCGTGCTGCACATGGTCGTGGCCGACGGCTCCGACATCCAGAGCTTTGCCGACCTGAAGGGCAAGCGCATCGCGGTCGGCCCCGCGGGCGGCGGCACCATGGGGTTTCTCAACAACATCCTGCCGGTCTACGGGCTGTCGCTGGATGACATCACGCCCAGTTTCCTCAGCTACGGCGACGGGTTCAGCCAGCTGTCGGATGGCAATGTCGACGCCGCGCTGGCGCTGTCGGGCTACCCGGCGGCGGCGGTGATGCAGGCGGCGGCCTCTGGGCCGCTGCGGATGATCGCCATGGATGACGACAAGCTGCAGCAGATCCTGACCGAAAACCCGGCCTATGACACGTTCGACATCGCCGCAGATGTCTATGACATGCCGCAGGATGCCACGGTGCTGGGGGTGACCAACATGCTGATCGTGCCATCCGACATGGCGCCGCAGATGGCCGAGACCATCGCCGCGTCGATCTATGACCACCTTGACGAATTCGGGGCGGAAAACGCCAATGCCCGGCAGATCGACAAGGCGCGCGCGATGCACCTGTCGATCGACCTGCACGACGGCGCGGCAAGCTATTTCAACCGATAGGCTTGCTGCGGGCGGGGGCCTGTCGCCCCTGCCCGCCCGTGTTTCGCCCCCATTCCAACGGCCACTTCAACGGCCTCTGGCCATCGAAAAGGACGCGCCATGACCGATCTGCGCGAATTGCTGCCCCGCGCGTGGCGGGGCCCCGGTGCCCTGCCCCACCTGCTTTCCGGCGTTCTGCCCTGCGTGGCCTTTGCCTTTGGCGCCTATCACCTGCTGATCATTTCCGGCGTGATTTCCATGTCGACCATGGAAATGCGGCTGACCCACCTGATGCTGGCGCTGGCGCTGCTGTTCGCGCGCAAGCCCGCGACCCCCGCCCTTGCGGGGCGACCGCTGGCGCGCGCCGTCGACATCGGGCTGATCCTGGCGGGCATCGCCGCCAGCGTCTGGCTGCTGTCGCGCTGGAAGGCCATTGCCTTTAGCGGCGGGATGACCACGCAGCATGATTACTGGGCCGGGCTGGTCATCGTCGCCCTGGTGTTCGAGGCAGCCCGTCGGGGCATCGGGCTGATCCTTGCGCTGATCACGCTGGTGTTCTTCGTCTACCCGTTTGCAAGCCCCTGGCTGCCCGGCATCCTGGGCGGGCGCGGCTACGGGCTGGAACGGGTGGTGACCTTCATGACCACCGACACGCAGGGGATCTATGGCATTCCGATCGGCGTGGCGGCGACCTATATCATCACCTTCACCATCTTCGGCGCGCTGCTGTCGCGCCTTGGCGCGGGGGATTTCTTTTTCGAAATCTCGTTCCGCATGACCCGGGGGATGCGGGCGGCATCGGCAAAATCGGCTGTGCTGTTCTCGTCGCTGATCGGCATGGTGTCGGGTTCGGCCGCGGGCAATGTCGCGGTGACCGGCACGCTGACCATCCCGCTGATGACCCGCGAGGGGTACAAGCCCCATCAGGCCGCCGGGATCGAGGCCGTCGCATCCACCGGCGGGCAGATCATGCCGCCGGTGATGGGCGCCGCCGCCTTCATCATGGCCGAGGTCGTCGGCGTGACCTACACCGAAATCATGCAGACCGGCCTGCTGCCCGCGCTGCTGTTCTTCGGCACCGCCTTTGTGGTGGTGCACCTGCGCGCCGTGCGCAGCGGGATCGAACCGGTCCTGACCCCGTCCACCGACAGCCGCAGCACCGCCCGCGTGCTGTGGGACGGGATGCCGTTCATCCTGGCCTTCGGCGCGCTGCTGGGGCTGATGCTGACGGGGTATTCGCCGTTCAAGGCTTCGCTTTGGGCAATGGGCGTGATGATCGCGGCGACCGTGATCTGGCAGCGCCGGCTGGATCGCGCGCTTGCCGCCCGGATCCTGGGCGCGGTCACCGAAGGGGCAAACAACGTGGTGACCATTTCTGCCGCCTGCGCGGCGGCGGGGATCATCGCGGGGGTGCTGGGGCTGTCGGGCCTTGGGTCCAAGATCGCGGTGCTTATCAACATGGGATCGGGCGGCAGCCTGATGATCGCGCTGGTGCTGACCATGCTGGTGTCGATCATCCTGGGCATGGGGCTGCCGACCACCGCGGCCTATCTTATCCTTGCGACGGTGGTTGCGCCGGGGCTGGTCAAGATGGGCGTGCCGGTGCTGACGGCGCATTTCTTCGTGTTCTATTTCGGCTGCATCTCGACGATCACGCCGCCGGTGGCGCTTGCCGCCTATGTGGCGGGGGGCATCGCGGGCGCGGACATCAACAAGTCCGGCTGGACCGCCGCCGCCTATGCCGCGCCCAGCTTCCTGCTGCCCTTTGCCTTCTGCTTCGGCCCCGGCCTGCTGCTGCAGGGCAGCTGGACGCAGAACATCCTGGCGGCGGTCACCGGCGCGCTTGGCGTCAGCTGCATCGCCGTGGCGGTGATCGGCGTGCTGGCGCGCCCGATCGGAGTGCCCGGACGGGCGGCGGCGGCGCTGGCCGGGGTGCTCTTGCTGTTTCAGGACATCACCAGCGCGCTGGCCGGGCTGGCGCTGATCGCGGCGCTTTTCACCATCACCGAATTGCGCGCCCGCCGGGCGCCCAACTGCTGACCAAAGGACCATCTTATGAAAATGACCGAATTCCGCCGCGTCGTGACGGGCCATGATGCCACCGGCAAGGCCATCATCGAAAGCGACGGCAAGGCGACGCAATTCCTTGAACGGCCCAACCGGCCGGGCGTGCGGCTGACCAATTTCTGGATTTCCGACGGCACGCCGGCGGAATATGACGGCGCGACGGAAACCTGCGTCGGAGATTTCACCCTGCATCCGCCGCGCAACGGGTCGGTGTTCCGCGTGGTGGAATTTCAGCCCGAAGACCCCGAGGTCATGGCCACGCTGGACGGACCCAGCGCCTTTGCCGAAATGGGCGCCGGGGCGAACATCGTGCAAGGGGCGCGCCACCCGTTCATGCACCGCACCGACAGCGTCGACTACGCCCTTGTCCTGACGGGGGAAATCTGGATGCTGATGGATGATCCGGCGGATGACGTGCTGCTGCGGGCGGGCGATGTCTGCGTGCAGCGGGGCACCAACCACGCCTGGTCGAACAAGGGCACGGAAACCTGTATCATCATGTTCGTGCTGAACGACGGCGTGACCACCCGCGACGCCGAAGGCGCGGCCCGCACCGGCATACCGCGGCAAACCCCCGCATGATGCGGCGACAGTTCCGGATTGTGTTTCCGCCTGCAGCGGCTAAAGGAATCGCATGAGCAATCTTGAATCCGAAATGGTTCCGGTGCCCTTGCAGGTCACATCCGCCACGCAGACCACCTATCAGGCGATCCGTCGCATGATCATCACCGGGGAAATGGCCCCCGGTGAAAAGCTCAAGATCGAGCGGCTGAAGGAACGGCTGGCAACGGGCGCCTCGCCCATCCGCGAGGCGCTAAGCCTGCTGGTGTCCGACAAGCTGGTCGAACGCATCGACCAGCGCGGGTTCCGGGCATCCCCCGTAAGCCAGGAAAACTTTGCCGAGATCCTGCGCCTGCGCTGCGCCTTCGAAGGCATGGCCCTGCGCGAAAGCGTCGCCAATGGCGATGACGCCTGGGAAGAGGCGCTGGTGCTGGCCCACCACCGCATGGTCAAGGCCGGCGGCGGCGACATGCCGACGTTCGAACATTGGCACAAGGCGTTCCACCTGGCGTTGCTGGCGCGCTGTTCCTCGCCGATCCTGCTGGGCTATTGCGGCCAGCTTTACGATCTGAACGTGCGCTATCGCTACCTTGCCGGGCGATCCCGAAACTACGGCAAGCGCGACGTTCCCGCCGAACACCGCGCCATCCTGGAAGCGGCGCTGGCCCGCGATGCAGAGCTGGCATCGCAAAGGTTGCTGAACCACTACCAGCAGACGGGCACCTTCCTGAAGGAAACCCCCGGCGTGCCGGAAAGCTGATGACCGCCTTGCCGGCGCAGGCATGGAAGGTTTTCAACATGAACCGGATCCCCTCGTGGGTCTATGTAGACCACACTTAGCATGCTATGCAAACAGCCATGAGCGGACACGAATACCTTTTTCACCTGATCCTGCATTCCGCCGACCTGCTGGACGAGGAACTGACGCGCCGGCTGCGCCCGCTTGGCATCGGGCCGCGCCAGGCGCGCGTGATCGAAGGGCTCAGCCGCATGGGCGAGGTCTCGCAGGCCCGCCTGTCGCGCGAATTCCGCATCACCCAGGCCAGCATGAGCACGATGACCTCGCGCCTGGTCAAGGGCGGGTACATCACGCGCCGCCCCGACCCCGGCGACACCCGCGACAAGCTGTTGTCGCTGACCGCCGAAGGCAGCGCCCTGCTGGACCGGATAACTGCGGTCTGGGCGTCGATGGACGACCACGGCGCCGAACTGATCGGGCGCGACCGGTTCAGGGACCTTATACGCGAGGCGGGCGCGCTGCGCGATGCCATGGGCGGCACCCGCCCCGGGGGGTGACGGGGCGGGTCAGCCCGCCACCAGCCGGAAATCGAAATCCACCCGAGACCCCGGCCCATCCACCTTGCCCGACAGCGCAAAGCCTTCGGGAAAGCTGCCGGCGGGCTGGGGCACATAGCGCATCACCAGATCCTCGCGCACGCCGAACACCGTGTCCTGGTCCAGGTAGGGATCATCGTCGGGAAAGACCTCGGTCACCAGGTCGCGGTAGCCATCGGCGCGGATGATGAAATGCAGGTGCGACGGCCGCCAGGGATGGCGCCCCGCCGCGTTCAGGATCTGCCCCACCGGGCCGTCGGTGGGCACGGTGTATTCCACCGGGCGCACGGTGGTGAACCCGTAATAGCCATCCTCGTCAGCGGTCATCAGCCCGTGAAAGGACATGATGTCCTGGTCCGGGTACTGGCTGGAATACAGCCCGTTGGGCGCCGTCTGCCAGATATCCAGCTGTGCGTGGGGGATCGGCGCGCCGCTGCGGTCGCGCACATGGCCCTGCACCAGCAGCACCTCTCCGCCGAAATCCTTGCGCAGGTCATCGCCGATGCGCATGGGCGGCGCGTCGGACACATGGAACGGCCCAAGCACGCTGGACGACGTCGCATCCGGATCGGAATGGATCATGTCGATCAGCGACGACAGCCCCAGCACGTCCGACATCAGGACGAATTCGTTGCGCTCGGGCGTGGTGATCTGCCCGGCCCATTCCATCGCCTTCAGCCCCGCGCGCCATTCATCATGGGTCAGCCCCACCTCGCGGGTGAAGGCGTGCAGATGGCGCACCAGCGCGGTCATCACCTCGCGAAAGCGCGGGTCGGTTTCGGGGCCGAAATACCCGGCGAAGACATCGGAGGCACCGGGTGGAAGTCGAACTTCCCGTGCAATCTCGGCTATGCCGACGAACGCGCCCTGCTTGGCAAGCTGTCGCGCTTCGATTGCGACGAGGTGAACAGCATCATCTGTTGGGGAGCCGCTCCCGGTCGGACAGACCGCCGCGACCGGGATGGCCGGGCCGGCAGGATCAGATCGATACCGTCATCGTCCAGCCGCGCGGCGCGGCGGCGCAGGGACCGGACGGCCTCTTGCGCCGCGCCGCGCGGATCGGCAAGGTCGCTCATTCCGCCGCCTGGGCGGTGTCGAGTTCATCGCGTACCGGCGAGGCGCAGATGCCGATGCCCTCGATTTCGATCTCGATGGTCTCGCCGGGCTTGAGCCAGCGCGGCCCCGGCTTTTTCGCATGCCCCACGCCCGGAGGCGTTCCCAGCGCGATCAGATCGCCCGGTTCCAGCGTCGAGAACCTGGACATGATCGCGATGGTCTGCGCCGCGCCCCAGATCATGTTCGACGTGTTCGAGCTTTGCAGCACCTCGGTGCCGACGCGGCTTTCGATCTTTAGCCCCGCCGCCCCTGCCGGCAGCTCGTCGGGGGTGACCACGAACGGGCCGATGGCGCCGGTGTTGTCGAAATTCTTGCCCGGCATCCACTGGTGGGTCTTGCGCTGGTAGTCGCGCACCGATCCGTCGTTGAACACGGTGTAGCCGAACACGTGGTCCAGCGCGACGGCTTCGGAAATATGGCGCCCGCCCTTGCCGACGATCAGCATCAGCTCGGCCTCGTAATCAAGGTGATCGGAACAGGCGGGGCGAATCAGCGGCTCTCCGGCGGCCATGATCGACTGGCGCGTGCGCATGAACATCGCCGGGTAATCGGGGATGTCATAGCCGCCTTCCTTGATGTGTTCGATGTAGTTGAGCCCAAGGCACATGATCTTGCCCGGCGCATCGACCGGCAGCGCCGGCGTGATGTCGGCTACCGCGACCTGCGGGCCGTCAAGATCGGCGGCCTGCGCGCGCAGGTCCTGCGAGCCGATCAGCGCCGCAAGGTCGGTGCCGATCGCGGGCAGCGCCGCCGTCAGATTGATGGCGCTATCGCCTTGCACACGAAAGACAGACCGCTGGCCGCCCACTGTCCCGACAAGAAGTTTCATGGTGTCTCCTCTTAGATTTCCCTTTCTTTTGACGATAAAAAATGTATTCGTCAACAAATATCGATATTTTGTGAGGCACCATGCCAGACTGGAAAACATACCACGCCCAAGCCAGCGCCCGCGGCGCCCTGGCGCTGGAACTTTTCGTCACGGTATCGTCCCCTGCCCCGGGCGGCCCCCCCGTTCCCGACATTCTGCCGGACCAACTGGCCTATCAGCGCCTGCTGGAACAAGGCGGGCAGCTGTTCCTTGCCGGGCCGATGTCGGACGAGACAGGCAGCCGCATCGATGGCGCGGGGATGGTTATCTATCGCGCCGCGTCACTGGAAGATGCGCGCGCGCTGGCCGACGCCGATCCGATGCACGCGCGCGGCGCGCGCCGCTATACGCTGCGCCGCTGGATGGTGAACGAAGGCGCGTTCAACCTGGGCGTCGGCCTGTCCACCGGGCGCGTCGCCCTGGCCTGATGCCGCGCCCTTAACCGACGGAGCACCGCCCATGCAGCTGATCCAATCGACCTATCTTGTCGACCTTCTGTCGACGATCACGCAGCGCAACCGCGCCGCCCCGCCCGCCCATGACAGCCGAAGCCCGCGCGAGCTGGCCGAACTTTTGCTGACCGATCTGGGCGATGTGTCCTCGTCGAAAGTGTCGCGCGCCCTGCTTGCCCGCTACCGAGACAGCACCCCCGACGAGAAACGCGCCTTTTTCGACATGCTGGCCGAGACATTCGATCTGGACGGCGACGCGCTGGCGGCGCTTGCGCGGTCCTATGCGGCCGATCGGTCCCCCGAAACGCTGGCCGCGCTGACCGCCTGCGCCGAACCGCGCCGGCAGGAATTGCTGCGCCGCCTCAACCGGGTGCCGGGGGCGACGGCGGATCTTGTGGCGATGCGCTGCGATCTGCTGGCGATGGCCCGCGAGGCGCCGGCGCTTGCGGTCATCGACCATGATTTCCTGCACCTGTTCCGGTCATGGTTCAACCAGGGCTTCCTGGTGCTGCGCCGCATCAACTGGGACACCCCCGCCAGCATCCTGGAAAAGATCATCGCCTACGAGGCCGTGCACGCGATTCACAGCTGGGACGATCTGCGCCGCCGCCTGCTGCCCGAAGACCGCCGCTGCTACGCCTATTTCCACCCCGCCATGCCGGACGAGCCGCTGATCTTCGTCGAAGTCGCGCTGACCCGGGGGATCGCCGGCAATGTGCAGGCGGTTCTGGCCGAAGACCGCGCCGCGCTTAGCGCCGAAGACGTTGATACGGCTGTGTTCTATTCGATTTCCAACTGCCAGAAGGGGCTGCGCGGCATTTCCTTCGGCAATTCGCTGATCAAGCAGGTGGTCGAGGATCTGCACGGCGAATTGCCCGGGCTGAAAACCTTTGTGACGCTGTCGCCGATCCCGGGGTTTCGCCGCTGGGCCGAAGCGCAGCTGCCCGAGCTGCCCGCCGAACAGGCCTCTGCCCTGGCCGAGGCGATGCAGCGCGCGCAAACCTGCGCGCCGGGCGCCGAGGCGCTGCGCGCCCATGTGGCGCAATACCTTGTGCGCGAACGCCACCCGCGCGGTGGCCCGCTGGACCCGGTGGCGCGCTTCCACCTGGGCAACGGCGCGCTGGTGCATGACATCCACCTGGGCGCCGACCGTTCCGACAACGGGCTGCGCCAATCCTGCGGGGCGATGGTCAACTATCTTTACGATCTGAACCAGATCGACAGCAACATCGAAGGCCATTCCACGCAAGGCACCGTCGCCCATGCCCGCGCGCTGGCGCCGCTTCTGAAATCCACCGCCGTGGCCGCCCGGGCCCCGGCCAAGACCTGAGACAGAGCAATGAACAACCACCTTTTCGACCAGCTTTTCGGCCATCACGCGGGCAGCTCCGCGCCTTTTGTCACCCCGCTAGGCGGCGACGCGCTAAGCTATGCGGCCTTCCTGGACCTGTCGGCCCGGATCGCCAACGTACTGACCGATCACGGGCTGCAAAAGGGCGACCGCGTGGCGCTGCAGGTGGGCAAATCGGTGCCGGCGCTGGCGGTCTATGCCGCCTGCCTGCGCGCCGGGCTGGTGCTGCTGCCGCTCAACACCGCCTATACCGTGCCCGAGCTGGCCTATTTCCTGGGCGATGCGGAACCGCGCATGGTGATCTGCGATTCCGCCAAGGCCACGGCCATCGCCCCGATCCTGCCCGAAGGCGCGTCGCTTCTGACGCTGGACAAAACCGGCGCGGGCAGCCTTGCCACCGCCGCGCACGCCGCAAGCGGCGATCATGCCCCCCTGCCCTGCCGGCCGGACGATCTGGCCGCGATCCTTTATACCTCGGGCACCACGGGGCGATCCAAGGGCGCGATGCTGTCGCACGACAACCTGCTGAGCAACGCCCGCACCCTGGCCGAGCTGTGGCGCTTTCGCCCCGATGACGTGCTGCTGCACGCGCTGCCGATCTTTCACACCCACGGGCTGTTCGTGGCGGTCAATGTCTGCGCCATGGCCGGGGCGTCGATGCTGTTCCACCCCGGCTTCGATCTGGATGCGATGCTGGCCGACCTGCCCCGCGCCACGGTGATCATGGGGGTGCCGACCTTTTACACCCGGCTTTTGGGCGATGCGCGCTTCACCCGCCGGGCAACGGCGCACATGCGGCTGTTCGTGTCCGGCTCGGCCCCTCTGCTGGCCGAAACCCACGAACAATTCGAGGCGCGCACCGGGCACCGCATCCTGGAACGCTACGGCATGACCGAAACCAACATGAACGTGTCCAACCCCTATGAGGGCGAGCGCCGCGCCGGCACCGTCGGCTTTCCGCTGGCCGGGGTCGAGCTGCGCATCACCGACCCCGCCGATGGCACGCCCCTGCGCGACGGCAAGATCGGCATGATCGAAGTGCGCGGCCCCAACGTGTTCAAGGGCTACTGGCGCATGCCGGAAAAGACCGCCGAGGAACTGCGCGGCAACGGCTTCTTCATCACCGGCGATCTGGGGCGGATCGACGCCGATGGCTATGTGTCCATCGTCGGCCGCCAGAAGGATCTGATCATTTCGGGCGGGTACAACATCTATCCCAAGGAAATCGAGGTCGTGCTTGACGACATGCCCGCCGTGCTGGAATCGGCGGTGATCGGCGTGCCCGATGCGGATTTCGGCGAAGCGGTGCTGGCCGTCGTCGTGCCCACGCCCGGTGTCAATGCTGACCCGTCCGCGCTGCTGGACGCGCTGCGCCCGCAGCTGGCCCGCTACAAGCATCCGCGCGCCGTGCACATCGTCGACGCCCTGCCCCGCAACACCATGGGCAAGGTGCAGAAAAACGTTTTACGTCAACAGTTTACATAGAATCTCGCGAAAGGCGAGCCACCAATACATCACCATCGGGAGGAGAAAACGATGACCATCAAGACCCTGGCAGGCACCGCGCTTGTCGCCACCACGCTGGCTTCGGCCGTGCCCGCGGCCAACGTGGACGGGCCGTCCATCTTCTGGAAGATTTCCATGTACGGCAATCCGCGCGCGTTGACCTCGGGCATGGAGGCGCTGGCCGAACATGTCGCCGCCGAAACCGACGGCAAGTTCCAGATCAAGATCTTTTACGCCGACCAGCTTGGCCCGGCCCGCGAAAACCTTGACGGGCTCAAGCTGAACGCCTTCGAGGGCGCGGGCATCTGCAATTTCTACCACCCCGGCAAGAACCCCGCCTGGATGGTGTTCTCGCTGCCCTTCCTGCCCATCGAAAGCCCCGCGGTCGATCGCCATGCCCGCAAGCGCATGTTCGAACACCCCGCCATCGTCGCGGATATGGAAAAGTGGAACGCCCTGCCCTATGCCTCGGGGCTGCTGCCGCAATACGAGATGATGGGCAAGGGCACCCCGCCCGAAACGCTTCAGGACTGGGCCGGCCTGCAGGTGCGCGCGGGCGGCGGGCTTGGCGATGCCATGGAACTGCTGGGCGCCACGAAACAGACGCTGTCGGCGGCCGAAACGCTGACCGCGTTCCAGAACGGCACCATCGACGTGGCGGCGTTTCCCTACACCTACGCCCACGTCGCGTTCAAGATCAACGAAGAGGCCGACTGGTACACCGCCAACATGTCGCCCGGTTCGTCCGAATGCGGCTGGGTGCTGAACAAGACCGCGTTCGAGGCGCTGCCCGAACAGTACCAGGCCCTGATCTGGGACGGGCGCGACCTGGTCCTGGACACCGAACTGGCCGCCTATGCGGCGCAGGACGAAAAGAACGTCGCCATGTTCGAGGAAACGCTGACCAAGATCGAATATGACGACGCCGCGCTGGAACAATTCCGCACCCGCGCCGGCAAGCCGATCTGGGACAAGTGGGTTGCCGACAACCCCGGTTTCGACGCGCAAGGCGTGCTGGACGCCTACCTTGGCTACATCGAAGAGGCCGCATCGCAATAACGGCCCCCTGCGGCGGTGCCCCACCGGGCGCCGCCCATCACATTCACGGATTTTTCTGATGAGACATGCTTCCCCGCAGGCGCATGGCCCCGTGGCCCGCGCCGACCGCATCCTGTCACCCATCGAAGATGCGACCAACCTGATCGCGGCATTGTTCGTGTTCGCGCTGATGTGCATCGGGATCGCGCAGGTGGTGATGCGCACCGTCTTCGCCACCCCCCTGACCGGCTATGTCGACCTTGTCGAACTGTCGATGGCGGGCATGGCCTTTCTTGGCGCCGCCTATACCCAGCGCATGGGCGCCCATATCCGCATGGAACTTGCCCTTGGTCATCTGACCGGGCGCAAGCTGTGGGCGGCCGAGGCGCTTGGCGCGCTGGTCGGAATGGCGATCATCGGCGTGCTGACATGGTACAGCGCCGAACATTTCTGGCGCTCTTATGAACTGGGCGACACCACGATGGATGCCGAATACCCGGTCTGGCCGTCGAAACTGGTGGTGCCGGTGGCGTTTTCGATCTGGCTGGTGCGGCTGGCGATCCAGTTCGCCGGCGCCGTGCGGCTGCTGAACGATCCCGCGCGCGACCCGCAGGGCGTCACCTTGATGAAAGACGCGGCCCAGACCGCCCGAGAAGAGGCGGACGCCGCCAGCGAGGACACCTGACATGCTGATCGGACTTGGTTTTCAACACCCCCTTGCGGTGGGGCTTATCGGCGTCGGCCTGCTGATCGTGCTGGTTTTCCTGGGCGTGAGGGTGGTGTTCGCCGCCGCCACCGTGGGCCTTCTGGGGCTTGTCGAGCTGATCGGCTGGGGGCCTGCCGCGGGCATCGTGGGCATCGTGCCCCACGCCAAGGCCACCACCTATGCCCTGTCGGTGCTGCCGATGTTCATCTTCATCGGCTTCGTCGCCTTTCACGCGGGCATGACGTCACAGCTGTTCGACGCGGCCCGCAAGTGGTTGGGATGGATGCCGGGCGGCTTGGCCGAGGCCAAGGTCTTTGCCACCGCGGGCTTTGCCGCCGTATCTGGCGCATCGACCGCGACCTCGGCGGTGTTCGCGCGCGTCGCCATCCCCGAAATGCTGCGCCACGGCTATGACAAACGGCTGTCGGCGGGGGTGGTCGCCGCGGGCGGAACACTGGCCACGCTGATCCCGCCTTCGGCCATTCTGGTGATCTATGCCATCATCGTCGAGGAATCCGTGGGCCGTTTGCTGCTGGCGGGCTTTCTGCCGGGGCTGGTATCGGCGCTTGTCTATGCGGCGATCATCATCGTCTGGGCCCTGGTCAAACCGCACCACGCCCCCGCCACCCCGCGCGAGGAACGCGCCACCTGGCCCGAGCGCATACGCGCCCTGCCCCCGTTGCTGCCGATCATGGCGGTGGTGTTCATCATTATCTCGGCGATCTACCAGGGCTGGGCCACCCCGACCGAGGCCGGCGCGCTTGGCGCGGGCATCATCTTCATGGTGGCGGTGCTGCGCGACGCCGGGCTGAAACCCATCACCGAAAGCCTGATGGAAACCGCCAAGCTGACCGTGATGATCTTTTCGCTGATCTGGGGCGTGACGATCTTTGTGCGCTTCCTGGGCTTTTCGGGCCTGGCCGAGGCGTTCACCCAGCTTGTGGTCGGCATCGACGCGCCGCCCATGGTCATCATGCTGTGCATCCTGCTGGCCTACGCGGTGCTGGGCATGTTCATGGATGCCATCGGCATGCTGCTGCTGACGCTGCCCGTGGTCTATCCGGCGGTGATCGCGCTTGGCTTTGACAGCATCTGGTTCGGCATCATCGTCGTCAAGATGGCCGAGATCTGCCTTGTCACCCCGCCCATCGGGCTCAACTGTTTCGTCGTGGCCGCGGTCAGGCCCGACATATCGCTGTCGGACGTGTTCAAGGGGATTTCCTGGTTCTTCGTCGCCGACGTCATCACCATCATCGTGCTGCTGGCCTTCCCCGGAATCGTCACCTGGCTGCCCGATCTCATGCGCTGAAAGGACCCTGCATGAAACTTGCCTCATCGCTTACACTGGCCACCGCCGAAACCATCGTCGACAGCGTGCTGGACATCGGCCGGCGCGAGGGGATGAAGCCGCTGACCTGCGTCGTGCTCGACAGCGGGGGCCGCATGGTCTGCATGAAGATGTCGGATGGCTGCGGTTTGCTGCGCTTCGACATCGCCTTCGGCAAGGCCTGGGGATCGCTTGGCATGGGCTTTTCCAGCCGCACGATCCGCGACTACCTGTCGGCGCGCCCGACGTTCCAGGCGGCCATCGCAACGGCGTCTGACGGGCGCTTCATTCCGGTTCCGGGCGGGGTGCTGATCGAGGATGCCAAGGGCATGACCATCGGCGCCGTCGGCGTTAGCGGCGATGCCTCCGAGCGGGATGAATACTGCGGCATCCACGCCATCAAGGCGGCGGGCTATGCCCCAAGCCCGGCCGAGGAAGCACCCGACTGGCGCGCGGCGTCCCTGTCCGACAAGCATTGATATGCGCGCGGCGGGGGCTTTGGCCTTTCGCCGCGTATGCCGCTTGGTCACGGTCACGCCAGCACCGGGGCGCATCTGTCTGGCCGTGATCCCATCCGCGCCAGCCGGCTTTCGAAAAAGCCCCTTGGGTTCGTGATGCTGGCGATCTTCACCACCATTTCATTGAATATCGCGATGATCGCCGCAGGTCCGGCGGTGGAAAGGTGGCGTTGCACCTGACCGGGGTCCAGCCCCAGCAGTTTCGCGAATTCCATCAGCGTTCGGATCAGGTCGCGCGCGGTTCGGGGCGGTGTGGGGTAATAGGCTTTCAGCTCTTCCGCCTCGTCCCAGGCGGTTTGCAGCGTTTTATATGAATCTGTTTGATTGGTCTCTTTGTGGCGGACATTTTGCCCGTCAGTGGCGGACGCGGGCGCGGTTCCTTTCGGCTTGTGCTGGCTGGAAAGCATGCCCTTCAGCCGCGCGATGATGGCCCGAACCGCTGCCAGGGTCAGCGTCGTGCGGCGCAGAACCGCGCCAAGCCCGTCCAGAAATTGCAGCGCAGGGGCGGCCCAGTCAAGCGCCGCGCAATGGGCCCGCAGTGCCTTGGCCTCGGCCACCAGCCCCTTCAGTTCTTGCGCCTGTTCGGCCTTGCGCGCGGCGGCGTCGATGATCTGCTGACCGCGGACAAGCAGCGGCGAGACGTCGATGCCGAAAGCCGCGACGACCTTGCCCTGCGCCCGGCGGGCAAAGCGTTTGCCGTTGGCGCTGTCGCGGCGCACGATCAGTTCCGCCTTCACCAGCCTGACAAAGGCGCGCCTGAGCGTGCGATCTTCCAGCCCGCCGGCGCGGTCGCAGATCGCCGCGTTGGACGCAAAGACCGTCAACAAAAGCTGGTTGCTGATCGGAATCTCGGCGCCATTGGCGCGGCACGGCAGAAAGCTGAGCAGCGCGATCAGCACCGCAAGGTCAGAGCCGGACAGCCCCAGATCCTTGCGTGTGGCACGCAGGGCGCGTTCCAGATCGCGGCGGAACACCGGTTGGAACGGCACCTGAAGCGAGGCGGCCTGGGCGGGGTCGGTCGAGGTGCTGGCCGCGCCCGACTTGCTG
>CAXICP010000002.1:0-31429 GCA_964022595.1 uncultured Salipiger sp. | reverse complement strand
TTCCGCATCGAAGGCGGCGCCGTGCGCGGCGTCGACACCACGCGCGGCTATATCGGCGCCAGGAAGGTCGGCGTGGCCGTGGCAGGATCGTCGGGCCGGGTCATGGCACACGCGGGCGTGCGCCTGCCCATCGAAAGCCACGTTCTGCAGGCCTTCGTGTCAGAAGGGCTCAAGCCCCTGATCGACGGGGTCATCACCTTTGGCGCGGGGCATTTCTATGTCAGCCAGTCCGACAAGGGCGGGCTGGTGTTCGGCGGCGACATCGACGGGTACAATTCCTACGCGCAGCGCGGCAACCTGCCCGTGGTCGAGGACGTCGCCGAAGGCGGCATGGCCATCCTGCCGATGCTGGGACGCGCCCGCCTGCTGCGCAGCTGGGGCGGCATCATGGACATGTCGATGGACGGCAGCCCGATCATCGACGCCACCGATATCGGCGGGCTCTACCTGAACGCGGGCTGGTGCTATGGCGGGTTCAAGGCGACCCCCGCCTCGGGCTACGCCTTTGCGCACCTGCTGGCCACGGGCCGCCCGCACGAGACCGCGACCGCCTTCCGCCTTGACCGCTTTGCGCGCGGCTATCCCATCGACGAAAAGGGCGTCGGCGCCCAGCCGAACCTGCACTGAGGGCACCATGCTGATCCCCCATCCCCTACTTGGTCCGCGCGATGCGCAGGAATTCACCTATCTTGGCGATGCGGCGCTGCTGAACCGCCCGGGCGGCGGCGACGAGGCGGCGTTCCTTGCCTACACCCACCTGCGCGACAACCCCGCCGGGGTGCACCGAGAACTGTGGTTTCACGAACAGGGCGACCGGTCCTGGCTGGTGGTGACCCGCGACACGGTGAGCCATGAAATACTGGGGGCGCAGCTGGCCTCTGACGTGAAAAGGGGCGGATCATGAGCCGCATCGCGGGCGGGCTGGTCGATCGCAGCCGGACGTTCAGCTTTACCTTCGATGGCAGGCGCCTGCAGGGGCATCCGGGCGACACGCTGGCGTCGGCGCTGATGGCCAACGGGGTGCGCCTCGTGGCGCGCAGCTTCAAGTATCACCGCCCGCGCGGGATCTTCAGCGCCGGGTCCGAAGAGCCCAACGCGCTGGTCACGCTGCGCAGCGGGGCGCGGGCCGAACCCAACACCCGCGCCACCTGTATCGAACTTTATGACGGGCTGGAAGCGCACAGCCAGAACCGCTGGCCATCGCTTGGGTTCGATGCGCTGGCGGTGAACGATCTGGCGTCGCCCTTTCTTGCGGCGGGGTTCTATTACAAGACCTTCATGTGGCCGGCGGCGTTCTGGGAAAAGCTGTACGAGCCAGCCATTCGCCGCGCCGCCGGGCTGGGAAAGCTGGGCACCGACCCCGACCCCGATGCCTATGACAAGGGGTTCCTGCATTGCGATCTGCTGGTGATCGGCGGCGGGGCGGCAGGGCTGGCCGCCGCGCTGACGGCGGGGCGCAGCGGGGCCAGCGTGATCCTTGCGGATGAGGATTTCCGCCTTGGCGGGCGGTTGCTCATGGAAAGCCACGCGCTGGATGATGCGCCCGCCGCCGATTGGGTGGCGCGGGTCGAGGCCGAGCTGGCCTCGATGTCCAATGTGCGCATCCTGCGCCGCACCACCGTGTTCGGCAGCTATGATCATGGCGTCTTTGGCGCCGTGGAACGGGTGGGCGACCACCTGCCGCGCCCGGTCACCGTGCGCCAGACCCTGTGGCGCATCACGGCGCGCCGCAGCATCCTTGCGGCGGGCGCGACCGAACGGCACATCCCCTTTGCGAACAACGACCGCCCCGGTATCCTGCTGGGCGGCGCGTTGCGCGCCTATGTCAACCGCTGGGGCGTCACGCCGCAGGCGCGGGATGCGGACCGCGTCGCGATCTTCACCGACAACGACGATGGCCACCGCACCGCCGCCGACCTTGTGGCCCGGGGCGTGCCGGTGCTGGCGGTGATCGACCCGCGCGAGGACGCCCGGCGGCAGGGCGATTACCAGATCCTTGGCGGTGCGCGGGTGACCGGCACCTTCGGCCGGCGCGGCCTGTCCGCGATCGAGGTGGCACGCAACGGGCGCCGCGACGTGCTGGAATGCGCCGTGCTGGGCGTGTCGGGCGGGTGGAACCCGAACCTGCACCTGGCATCGCATCACCGGGGCCGCCCGCAATGGTCCGGGGCGCATCAGGCGTTCCTGCCCCCCGCCGACCTGCCGCCGGGCATGTGCGTCGCTGGCGGCGCGGCCGGGCAGGGCAGCACCCACGCGGCGCTGCAATCCGGCGCGCAGGCCGCCGCGCAGGCGCTTGGCTGCACGCCCGCGCCGCTGCCCCGCGCCGAAGACGCGCCGGTGGCTCAGGCGCCGCTGTGGCACGTGGCGGGCAGGGGGCGCGCCTGGGTCGATTTCCAGAATGACGTCACCGTCAAGGACATCGCGCTGGCCCACCGTGAGAACATGCGCAGCGTCGAGCACCTGAAGCGCTGGACCACGCTTGGCATGGCGACCGACCAGGGCAAGACCGCCAATGTCACCGCCCTTGCGGTGATGGCCGAACTGACCGGCACCGGCATCGCGCAGACCGGCACCACCGTGTTCCGCCCGCCCTACACCCCCGTCGCGCTGGCCACGCTTGGGGGCGGGGACAGCGGCATGAACTTCCGCCCCACGCGGCTGACGCCCACCCATGCCTTTGCGCTTGCGCAGGGGGCCAGCTTTGTCGAGGTGGGCCAGTGGATGCGCGCGCAGATGTTCCCGCGCCCGGGCGAAACCCACTGGCGCGAGACGGTGGACCGCGAGGCGCGGGCGGTGCGCGCGGGCGTGGGGCTGTGCGATGTCACCACGCTGGGCAAGATCGACGTGCAGGGCGCCGATGCGGGTGAATTCCTGAACCGGGTCTATTGCAACGGCATGGCCACGCTGAAGGTGGGCAAGGTGCGCTACGGGCTGATGCTGCGTGAGGACGGGTTCGCCCATGACGATGGCACATGCGCACGGCTGGCCGATGACCGCTACGTGGTGACCACCACCACCGCCAACGCCGGCGCGGTCTACCGGCAGATGGAATTCGCGCGCCAATGCCTGTGGCCCGATCTGGACGTGCAGCTGATTTCGACCACCGATGCCTGGGCGCAGATCGCCGTGGCGGGGCCGCAATCGCGCGCACTGCTGACGCGCATCGTCGACGGGTTCGATCTTTCGAACGATGCGTTCCCCTTCATGGGCTGCGCGGAACTGACGGTCTGCGGCGGGCTGCGCGCGCGGCTGTTCCGCATTTCGTTCTCGGGCGAGCTTGCCTATGAAATCGCTGTGCCCGCCCGCTACGGCAATGCGCTGATGGAACGGCTGATGCACAAGGGCGCGGATCTTGGCGCCACGCCTTACGGGACCGAGGCGCTGGGGGTGCTGCGCATCGAAAAGGGCCACGCCACGGGGGCCGAACTGAACGGTCAGACCACGGCGCAGATGCTTGGCATGGGCCGGATGGTGTCGACGAAGAAGGACAGCATAGGCGCGGTTATGTCCCGCCGCGAAGGGCTTGTGGCGGACACGCGCCGGCTTGTCGGCCTGCGCGCCGTCGATCCCGCTGCGCCGATCCCGGCGGGCGCCCACCTGTTCGCAGCCGACGCCCCGCGCGGCACCGCGACCGACCAGGGCTGGGTGACATCGGCCTGCTGGTCGCCGCATCTGGACAGCCATATCGCGCTGGGGTTCCTTTCTGACGGCGCCGCGCGCATGGGCGAGACGATCGTCGCCGCGAACCCGCTTGAGGGCGGCGAGGTCGCCGTCACGGTCACCTCTGCCCATTTCATCGACCCCGAAGGAGACCGCCTGCGTGACTGATCTGACCCCGCTTTGCGCGCTTGGCGCGGCCGATCCGCGCCGATCCGTCCTTGGGGCGCTGACCCTGACGGAACGCCCCGACGTGGCGCTGGCCTCGCTGGCGCTGCGGCGCGGGATGGACGCCCCCGCGCCCTTCGGGCTGACCCTGCCGCAGCCCGGGCGCTGCGTTTGCGCCGATGGCACCACCGCCTTGTGGACCGGGCCGGGGCAATGGATGATCGCCGCCGAAGGCGCAGCCGACACCGATTTCGCCGCCGCAGTGCTGGCCGAGGCGCCCGGCGCGTCGGTGACCGAACAGACCGATGGCTGGGTGTGCATCGACATCCGCTCGACCGGGGGCGGGGCGCCCATCACGCGATTGCTGGAAAAACTGGTGAACCTGCCCCCCGAGGCGCTGCGAGAGGGCTGCGCGGCGCGCGCGGGCTTGCATCATCTTGGCGTCTTCGTCATGCGTCATGCCGAAGACCGGCTGACGCTGCTGGGCATGCGCTCGGCGGCGGGAAGCCTGTGGCACGCCCTGTCCGAGGCGGCATCAAGACTGGAGATAGAGACCCGCCCATGAGCAAATTCGCCCTGACCGTGACCTGCCCTTCGACCCGGGGCATCGTCGCCGCCATTGCCGCCTTTCTGGCCGAGCAGGGGTGCAACATCACCGACAGCTCGCAGTTCGACGATTTCGAGACGGGCAATTTCTTCATGCGCGTCAGCGTGATCTCGGAAACCGGCACGACGCTGGACGAGCTGGGCACGCGCTTTGCCGAAACCGCGAAAACCTTCGGCATGGAATATGAATTCCACGACGAGGCGGTGAAGATGAAGGTGGTGATCATGGTGTCGCGCTTCGGGCATTGCCTGAACGATCTGCTGTACCGCTGGCGGATCGGGGCGCTGCCCATCGACATCGTGGCGGTCATCAGCAACCACATGGATTACCAGAAGGTGGTGGTGAACCACGACATTCCCTTCCACTGCATCCGCGTGACAAAGGAAAACAAGCCCGAGGCAGAGGCCCGCATCATGGAGGTGGTCGAAGAAACCGGCGCCGAGCTGATCGTGCTGGCCCGCTACATGCAGATCCTCAGCGACCGGATGTGCCAGGTGATGTCGGGGCGGATCATCAACATCCACCATTCCTTCCTGCCGTCGTTCAAGGGCGCCAATCCTTACAAGCAGGCGTTCGAACGGGGGGTCAAGCTGATCGGCGCGACGTCACATTACGTCACCGCCGATCTGGACGAAGGCCCGATCATCGAGCAGGACACGGTGCGCGTGACCCATGCGCAATCGCCCGAAGATTACGTCTCGCTTGGCCGCGATGTGGAAGCGCAGGTACTGGCGCGGGCGATCCACGCGCATATCCACCGCCGCGTTTTCCTGAACGGGAACAAGACGGTGGTGTTCCCGGCCTCGCCCGGAAGCTACGCATCCGAACGGATGGGCTGAGGCGCGCGCGCCGCTTGCCCCGGCGCGGGCCGTAAACGGGGCTAGCCGCGCGCGGCGGCCTCGGCCTGCGTGTCCAGTCCCACCTGCCGCACGATCCCCGCGATGCGCCCCAGCTGGGCGCCCAGCGGGTTGGACCGCCGCCAGACCATGCCCACGGTGCGCCGCGGGCGCGGTTCGGGCAGGCGGGCGATGGACACTTCGGCCGAGCGGGTTTCGATGGGCACGGCCATCTCGGGCACCAGCGTGATGCCGATGCCCGCACCCACCATCTGCACCAGCGTGCTTAGCGAGCTGCCCTCCATCAATTCGCGCGTGACGTCGGGTGTCAGCTTGCAGAACGACAGCGCCTAGTCGCGAAAACAGTGGCCTTCTTCCAGCAGCAGCAGGCGCATCTCGTGCAGCATGGCCGGGTCGGGCACGGGTTGGCCGGCCTCGTCGGGGGCGCGCACCAGCACGAATTCCTCTTCGAACAGCGCGACCTCTTCCAGCGTCGCCTCGGACACCGGCAGCGCCACGATGGCCGCGTCCAGCCGGGCGGCCAGCAATTCGTCGATCAGCCGTCCCGTCACCGCTTCGCGCGGGAAAAGGTCAAGCGCGGGGTGCGCCGCGGACAGCGCCGTGATGATGCGCGGCAGAAGATAGGGCGCGACGGTGGGGATCACGCCAAGGCGCAGCCGCCCGGTCAGCTGGTCCTGCGCGGCGCGGGCCAGGTCGGTCAGATCGTCCACCGCGCTAAGAATGCTGCCCACGCGCGCGGCGAAATCCTCGCCCAGGCCCGTCAGGCGGATCTGGCGCGGACCGCGTTCGACCAGCGGCGCGCCGACCAACTGTTCAAGTTCCTTGATCTGCATCGACAGCGCGGGCTGGCTGATCGCGCAGGTCTCGGCAGCGCGTCCGAAATGGCCCAGCCGGGCAAGCGCATCGAAATATCGAAGGTGTTTCATGGTCAGGCTTATCATAAGCGTGGGTTATCACGAATTTCAGGAAATGCAATTGGGCTTTATCGCGCGGCTTTGGTAGAACGATTCCAGACAGAGGGACCACCGCCCAAATCGGGGGGCCGGCCCGCTGACATCAGCAACCAGTACAGGACATGGGAGCAAGTTCATGGACGGACAGGACGGACACACGGTCGAGGGCGACATCAACCAAAGCCGGCGCGGATGCCCGGTGGCACATGGCGGGATGACCGCGACGGGCGCATCGGTGATGGATTGGTGGCCCAACGCGCTTAACCTGGACATTCTGCACCAGCACGACACCAAGACCAACCCCATGGGGGCCGATTTCAACTACCGCGAGGCGCTCAAGACGCTGGACGTCGAGGCGCTGCACGAAGACGTGCGCACCTGCCTTGCCGAAAGCGTCGAATGGTGGCCCGGTGACTGGGGCAGCTACCTTGGCATGATGGCCCGGGTGGCATGGCACGCGGCGGGCTCGTACCGCCTTGCCGACGGACGCGGCGGCGCCGCGACCGGCAACCAGCGTTTCGCGCCGCTCAACAGCTGGCCGGACAACGCCAACACCGACAAGGGCCGCCGCATCCTGTGGCCGGTCAAGAAGAAGTACGGCAACAAGATCTCGTGGGCCGACCTCATGGTCTACGCGGGCACCGTGGCCTATGAAATGGCCGGGCTGAAGACCTTTGGCTTCGCCTTTGGCCGCGAAGACATCTGGCACCCGGAAAAGGACATCTACTGGGGGTCCGAAAAGGAATGGCTCGCGCCGTCCGACACCCGCTTCGGGTCGGTCGAAAAGCCCGACACGCTGGCCAACCCGCTGGCGTCCGTGCAGATGGGCCTGATCTACGTCAACCCCGAGGGCGTCAACGGCACCCCCGATCCGCAGGCCACCGCCGAGCACATGCGCGAAACCTTCGCCCGCATGGCGATGAACGACGAAGAAACCGTGGCGCTGACCGCAGGCGGGCACACCATCGGCAAATGCCATGGCGGCGCGACCCCGGACAACATCGGCCCCGAACCCGAAGCCGCAGGGCTTGAGGATCAGGGCCTTGGCTGGATGCCCAAGGGCGGGCGCGGCATTGGCCGCAACGTGCTGGCAGGTGGCCCCGAGGGCGCCTGGACCACGAACCCGACCCAGTGGGACATGGGTTACTTCGACATGCTCTTCGGGCACGAATGGGAACTGACGGTTTCGCCCGCCGGCGCCCAGCAGTGGAAGCCGGTCGAGATCGCCGAAGAAGACATGCCGGTGGATGTCGAGGATCCGTCGATCCGCACCATGCCGATGATGACCGATGCCGATATGGCGCTGAAGGTCGACCCGGCCTACCGCGCCATCTGCGAGCGGTTCATCGCCGACCCGGATTACTTCTTCGACACCTTCGCGCGTGCCTGGTTCAAGCTGACCCACCGCGACCTGGGGCCGAAGTCGGTCTATTTCGGGCCCGACGTTCCGTCCGAGGACCTGATCTGGCAGGACCCGATTCCCGAGGGGTCGACCGCCTACAACGTCGAAGCGGTCAAGGCGCGCATCGCGGCAACCGGCATTCCGGCGGCCGAGCTGGTCGCCACCGCATGGGACAGCGCACGGACCTTCCGCGGCTCTGACCGTCGCGGCGGTGCCAACGGTGCCCGCATCCGGCTTGCGCCCCAGAGAACCTGGGCGGGCAACGAACCGGATCGTCTTGCACGGGTGCTTGCAGCGCTTGAACCGATCGCAGCCGACACGGGCGCGTCGATTGCCGACGTGATCGTTCTGGCGGGCAACATGGGCATCGAACAGGCGCTCAAGGCGGGCGGCTTCGACATCCCCGTGGCCTTTACCCCGGGCCGGGGCGATGCGACGCAAGAGCAGACCGACGCGGCCAGCTTCGAGCCTCTCGAGCCGCTGGCGGACGGGTTCCGCAACTGGCAGAAGGAAGAGTATGTCGTTTCTCCCGAAGAGATGATGCTTGACCGGGCGCAGCTGATGGGTCTGACCGCGGCCGAGATGACCGTTCTGGTCGGTGGCCTGCGGGTGATCGGTGCGAACTACGGCGGGTCCAAGCATGGCGTGTTCACCAAGAACGAGGGCGCCCTGTCGACCGACTTCTTCGACGTGATCACCGACATGGCCTACAGCTGGCACCCGGTGAAGGATGGCAGCTACGAGATCCGCAACCGCAAGACCGGCGAACCCGTGTTCACCGCGACCCGCGCCGACCTCGTGTTCGGTTCGAACTCGGTGCTGCGCGCCTATGCCGAAGTCTACGCCCAGGACGACAACGCCGAGAAATTCGCGCGCGATTTCGTGGCGGCTTGGGTCAAGGTGATGGATGCCGACCGCTTCGACGTGAAATACGCCTGATTTCGACAGGCGACCACGCGTCGTGACAAGATGGCCCCGTCCTGCCCGATCGGCAGGGCGGGGCCTTTGCTTTTCGGCGTGTGGCCACGGTGCGACGCGCCCACGAAAAAGGCCCGCCCCGCGATCTGCGGGACGGGCCGTTCATGGGGCTGGCGCCCGGATCACGCGGCGGCGGCGCGGATCGCGGGGGCCTCTTCGATGAAGGTCTTGTGCAGCGCCTTGATGGCCGGCTTGAGAAGCTCGCGTTCCATGATGAATTGCACGTCCACGTTGCGCGGACCCTGCGTGGCGCCGATCGCTTCAAGGCCCTGATCGGCGATGGCGACAAGGCCGCGCTGAAGGCAGGACAGCCCCGCAAGGTCACGCCCGATGACCGAGGCCATGGCAAGCGTGCGCGAGCCGATGCGCGCCGACGGGTAGATCTTGCGCAGATCCTTTTCCACCCGGCGCATGGATTGCAGCGAGCTGTCCACGTAATGCGTGATCGTGTTGGCGTTGGACACCTTGGACACGATGCGCACGTCGTGGCGCGTCAGTACCTCGAGAATGGCGGCGTCATAACCCTTGACCCCCACCATGTCCTGTTCGAACAGTTCCAGCGCGATGATGTCCAGCCCGGTAACGATTTCCACCGCCGGGGTGTCGGCGGCCTCGTCATCGATCAGCGTGCCGGGGTCGCGCGGTTCGAACGCGTTGGTCACGCGCAGCGGCACATCCGCCTGGCGCAGCGTCTTGGCCGCCTTGGGGTGGATCGCTTCCATGCCCATGTTCGACAGCTGGTCGGCCACATCGTAGTTGGTGCGGCCCAGCTTGCGCACGGCGTCCTGCCCGACAAGGTTGGGATCGGCCGAGGACAGGTGGAATTCCTTGTGGATGATCGCCTCGCGCGCTTGCGTAAGGGCCGCGAGCACGGAAAAGGTCACCTCGGAATAGCCTCGGTCGAATTCGCGCATCAAGCCTTCGATGCATTGCGCGTAGCCGGTGACGATGGGCATTTCGGACATGGGATCGATGCCGTCCATCGCGCCAAGGATGCGCTGTTCCAGCGTCACGTCGCCTTCGCCGCGCCAACCGGACAGGTCGACAAAGCGGGCATCCACGCCCGCGCGCTGAAGCATCAGCACAGTGACAAAGGCTGAATGTGCCTCGCCCATGCCGGACAAAAGCTCGCGCGTCTGCAGCATGTGCTCGGACAGGCGGAAATGACCGTAGGAACACACACGCGCCAGGTCGATCAGGCAGTTGCGCGCGCCGTCGATGCGGGTGCGCACGAAATCCGTGGCCTGGTCGATGTCGGCGGGATGTTCCAGCACGCTGGTGTGGGCCGCGATCATCGCATCGCCCACGCGGTTCAGCGCATCATGCCAGCCGTGGCTGTTGTCGGACGCGGCGAACTGGCCGTAAACGCCCGGCTCGCCCGTCTTCTTGTGTTCCAGCAGCAGGTTGGTGATACCGCCAAACGCCGAGACCACGAAGATGCGCCCGTATAGGTCCGCGCCTTCGCGTTCGCCGATCAGCAGCGTGTCGCGAAGCTCGTTCAGGCGGGACATCGTGGTCCCGCCAATCTTTTCAACGGTATGCTCTGCCATGGCTTACGCGTTCTCTTCGGCCGGCGCGTAGGAGCCATCTTCGCGGTGCACCTCGGTGCCGGTCACGGGCGGGTTGAAGCAGCAGGCCATGTGCAGCTCTTCCTCGGCGCGCAGGATGTGCTTGTCGTGCAGGTTCAGCGCGTACATGACGCCGGGCTTGATCTCGTGCGTCTCGCCGGTGGCGATGTCGGTGATCGACCCCTTGCCGGCCATGCAGTAAACCGATTCGAAGTGGTGCTTGTAGTGGAACGTGTGTTCCGAACCCGCTTCCAGCACGGTGATGTGGAAGGAAAAGCCCATGCCGTCGTCGGCCAGCAGCATCCGCGTGGATGTCCACTGGGCGTCGGCCACGTGCTTGTCGGTGTTTTTGAGCTTGTTGAAGTCGCGAACGATCATGATGATTTACTCCGCTGCAAATTTCGTTGTTTCGGACAGGGCGGTGCGGGTGGCATCGCGCAGGATGTCGAAGCCCTTGGCGAACTGTTCCTCGGTGGTGGTGAGCGGTGCCAGCACCTTGACCACCTCGTCATGCGCGCCCGAGGTTTCGATGATCAGCCCGCGCTTAAACGCCTCGGCGCAGATCGCCCCGGCAAGGTCGCCAGACCCCACGTCGACGCCGCGCATCAGGCCGCGCCCCTTGAGGAACGCGCCATCGACCATGTCGGCGATGGACGTCAGGCCGGTTTCGATGATTTCCGCCTTGGTCTTCAGTTCCTTCTGGAAGCTGTCGTCCTTCCAGAACTTTTCCAGCGCGACGCGGGCCGTGACGAAGGCATGCGTGTTGCCGCGGAAGGTGCCGTTGTGCTCGGCAGGCTTCCAAAGGTCGTGTTCGGGCTTGAGCAGAAGCGCGGCGAAGGGCAGGCCGAAACCGGACAGCGATTTCGCCATCGGAACCATGTCCGGCACGATCCCCATTTCCTCAAAGGAAAAGAACGTGCCGGTGCGGCCGATGCCCGCCTGGATGTCATCAAGGATCAGCAGCGCGCCGTGTTTTTTCGCCAGCGCCGCGATGCCCCGAAGCCAATCGGCAGACGCGGCGTTCAGCCCGCCTTCGCCCTGAACCGGCTCGACAAGGAATGCGGCCGGCGCGTCCAGACCCGACGACGGGTTTTCCAGCATGAATTCGATCTGGCTCAGCGTGTCGACGCCTTCGCCGAAGGCACCTTCGAAGGGCAGGTGGGTCACGCCCTGCAGGGGCATGCCGCCGCCGCCCCGCTTGCCGGAATTGCCGGTCGCGGCCAGCGCGCCCATGGTCATGCCGTGAAAGCCGTTGGTGAAAGCCACGATGTTGTGGCGCCCGGTGACCTTGCGCGCCAGCTTCATCGCGGCCTCAACCGCGTTGGTGCCGGTGGGGCCGACCATCATCACCTTGTGGTCCATGCCGCGCGGACGCAGAACGATGTCTTCAAACGCGGTCAGGAATGCCTCTTTCTCGGCGGTGTGCATGTCCAGCCCATGGGTCACGCCATCATTGCTGATGTGTTCGACCAGCGCGGCCTTCATGTCGGGGTCGTTGTGGCCATAGTTCAGCGACGAGCAGCCGGCGAGAAAATCGATGTATTCCCGGCCCGTATCGTCGGTCAGGATCGAACCCTGCGCCTTGACGAAGCTGGTGGGGAAGGAACGGCAATAAGAGCGCGCTTCGCTTTCGCGGCGCGAATAGATATCACGTGTCATTTCTTACGTCCTTTCAGGACTTGGGATATGGATATGGGGGGAACGAGAGGCGGCCCGGAGGGGTTCCCGCGGGCGCAGGCGCGGCCTCAGGCGGCGCGCAGCTTGGCGGTGGCCTGACGGGGCAGTTCGACCGTCACGAGGTGTTCGGTATCGTGGTGACCACCGAAGTGGTCGTCCTTGTGGTAATGCGGCTGATCGGTCAGCTCGCCGCCGATGGTGCGCGCGAAGCTGCGGAACAGCCCCCACGACGCGCCGTTGTCTTCGGTGATCGTCGTCTTGAGGGCGCGCGCATCCGTGGTTTCGTCGCGGTTGACCAGGTGCAGCAGCATCTGCTTGCCCAGCCCCAGCCCGCGGGCCTTTTCACCGACAGCCACCTGCCAGACGAAGAACGCGTCTTCGTTGGGGATCATGTGCCCCGAAATCCAGCCCACGATTTCGCCGTCAAGCTCGGCCACCACGCAGGTGTCGCGGAAATGCTCGGCCTGGACGAGGTTGCAGTACATGGAATTCTCGTCAAGCGGCTTGCACGCGCGGACAAGCTCCCAGATGGCGGCGCCATCGGTCTTTTCGGGCTTGCGAAGCGTCAGGGCGTCCGCATCGGCTGTGAAGCTGTCTTTGGGCATCGGTGTGGTCCCTCTCGTTTGCTTTGATCAGTAAACTAATGCAGGGGGCGGAAAGTTTCAACCGCCTAAGTAAGTTTTGGCGGATATCTGCCAAATCCCATATTTTTATGGCAATTACGGCAGTGTAAATGCAGATGTCTTGAAAGTTTTCGGCGAGCAGCTATTCTTAGGAACGTAAATAATCACACAGATGCTTAGCCGGTTGAAGTATCGTCGCGATCGTGGCAGAACGCGCCGGTTCCGGAAAAGCAAGGCATAGGTCCAATGGACAGAACGGATGACAGCTTGATCGCCCTCAGACGCATATTGCGCGCCACCGAGCTATACGAACGGGACCTGGCCAGCGCCGCCGGTGTGACGCCGGCCAAGCTTCGGGTGATGCAGATCGTGCATATGAAGGGCGGGTGGACCACGCCCAAGGCGCTGGCAACGCAAATGGGCGTCAGCCAGGCGACCATCACCGGGCTGGTGGACAAGCTGGCCAAGGATGGGCTGGTGCACCGCGCGCAGTCGGAAACGGACCGCCGGCAGGTGAACGTGATGCTGACCGACGACGGGCGCGCCGCGCTCAGCCGGGCGCCGGATGCCTTGCAGCAGCGCTTTGTGCGCGAATTCGAGCGGCTGGAGGACTGGGAGCAGGCGCAGCTTCTGTCATCGCTCGAACGGGTGGCCGCGATGCTGGATGCGCGCGACATCGATGCCTCGCCGGTTCTGACGGTGGGCGCGATCCAGAAAGACACGCAATCGCGCAAGGATTCGCGCGGAAAGGCCTGACGGGCCGGGTTCCCGTGGAACCTGTGAAACCATCGCAACGTTATGTGAAAGATGCGCTTCGCGGTTGACGCGAAACAGCGTCAGGTTCACACTGTCTGTCTCGGGCAGGTCCATGGCGCCGGCCGTCTTCATCGGAAGGCGGCGCCGGGTGAACCATCCGTCCATCCCGGCCGCGGCGCGCGCCCTAGCCGGGAAAAAGAGTTTGTTGCGCCCGGCGCCATGTGGCCCGCGGCGCGCCCCGTGTTTAATGCGTGGGACGGGGATCCCCCCGTCTTTTTGGGTACGAGTGGGCCGGGACCTTCGGGTCCCGGCATCAATCCTTCCGCCTGCGGGTCGGAAGACAGCCGCGCTAGCGACAGATTCCATCTTGCCGCAGGCCGGCCCAGGGCACGACAACCTCGGGGTTGTCCAGCGCCGCGTTCAGCCGCGCGATGGGCATCTCAGCGCCGATCATACGGCGCAGCCGCTCGGTTCGGGGCGCGCCCGGGTCAAGCACATGGCAGCACACGTATTCCTCGACGACGGCGCCTTGCTGTTCATAGCCGTGATCCAGAAACCGCGCGGTGCCGTCGGGATCGAAAAGATAGGGATCGTTCGACGCGCCATGTTCGGTCATGGCCTTGATCGGGGTATAACCGGTGCGCGCGCGGTTCTGCCATTGCCAGACATGCACCGCCTCATGCGCCAGCAGCATCGCGTCCAGCAGATCGATCCGGGCCGGGTAGTCCGGCAGGAAATCGTCGCGATACAGGTCCTTGCGATAGAACACCCGGTGAAACAGTGTCATCGCGCCGGGCGAGACGGTCACGGTTTCCCCGCGCGAGGGCGGCCAGATCCGTTCCATGCAGCTTAGGCGCGGGCGGATGGGCCGCCTATAGGTGACGGACCCTGCGGCAAGCCCGTCGTGAAAGCGGATGCGCGCCGTGTCGATCTGCTCGCCCTGGATGGCGCGCAGAAAGGCGGTCTCGTTCGGGGTCAGGGGGCGCCCGCACGAGGCAAGCAGAAAAAGGGCGATCAGGATCAGGCGCATGCGCGCAGCAAAGCGCGCCGCGCCGGCGGGCGCAAGTCACCGCAGCGTGACATAATCGGTCGTCGGCATCCTGCCCGAGATTTCCAGGATCAGCTTGCGCTTGACCGCTTCGGCGAAATCGTCGCGGGTGCGGGCGGGCACGACAAAGGCGCCCATGCCGCCGATGATCCGATCCTGGTAGATCTGCGCCAGGTCGGGATAGCGCCCACCGTCGCGCAGGATGGGCAAGCCATTAATGGTGATGCCGCTTTCCAGAACCTCATCGCGGGCATCTTCGATGCTGGGGCCGGAGAAATTGCCGGCGCTGTCACCGGAAAAGTCGATGACCTTGCGCCAGCCGTCGATGTCGTTGCCTTCGATCAGCTCCTTGCCGGTCAGCAGCGCAAGGCCGATGGCGTTGCGGCCAAAGGCCATGCGGGGCGCATTCAGCAGCGTGTCGGCAAAGATCGCGGCGTCCTCGGGGGTGCGGATGCGCATCCAGCTCACCACCTGCCCCTGGTTGGCCGCCCATTCCACATAGGTGACGGCGATCTCGCCATAGGCGGTGTTCGCGATGGCGCCCAGAACGTCGGGATCGGTCATCGCGCGGGCGTAGCCTTCGCGCTGGAAGGTCAGCTCGCTTTGGGTGATCGACCCCGAAGCGTCCGCCAGCAGCACGAGTTCAAGGTCGGTATCCTGCGCCCGGACCGGGCAGGCAAGCAGGGCGAAACACAGGGCAAGGGCATGGCGCATGGGCATCTCGGGTCAGCGTGGCCCCAGCCTAAGCGCAGCGGCGCGTTTCGCGCAGCCTTGCCTGCACCTTCTGACAGGATCGTGAGCGGCGGCGCCCTAGCGCGCCTTGTTCTGCGCCACCCAGTCGGTGACGGCGGCAGAGGTCGCATCATGCACCGCGCGCCCCAGCGCCTCGCCGGTGGCGGTGTGCTTGCCGGCAAAGGCAATGTCGCCCGGCGGCGCGGCGATGGCGATGCAATCGGTGCCCGTTCCCGTCGCGCGGCCAACGGGCAGATCGACCCCCGCGTCCAGCACCGCGGCGGTGCGCGCCTCGGCGGCAAGGGTGATCGCCTCGATCAGGGCCACATCGCTTAGCGCGCAGGTCAGGCGGACCGCGATATTGATGGTGCCCCAGTCCTGCCAGGTTCGGGGCAGGCGCGCGCCAATGCGTTCGGCATTGCCCAGCCCGGCGGTGACAACGGCGGTTGCCAAGGCGTTCGCGGCCCTCGCGTCACGCGTCACATGGGCCGTCAGGCTGCGCGAGGTCAGGAAACAGACCTGATCCCGCGCGCCGATGGCCTGCAATTCGCGCGCCAGCCACGCGGGCGCGTCAAGATCGGGAGTCAGATCGGCATTGCGCACCTCGCGCCACAGGATCCGGCGCGCGCTGTGAAACCCGCCGTTATGGGGCGCAAAGCTGAGCACGCGATGCGGCCCGCCAAGATCGAAACACAGCCACGGGGGGCAAAGCGCGGGCATGGGGCCTGTCCTGTCGGCGCCGGGGGATCGCACGGGGCGTCAGACGTCCAGTTCTTCGACGAAGCGCGCGTTTTCCTGAATGTACTGGTAGCGCAGTTCCGGTTTCTTGCCCATCAGCCGTTCCACCAGATCGCCGGTTTCGCCCGGTTCGTCCTCGTCGATGGTGACGCGGATCAGCTTGCGCGTCGCCGGGTCCATGGTGGTTTCCTTGAGGTCCTTTGCGTCCATTTCGCCCAGCCCCTTGAAGCGCTGAACGTCGATCTTGCCCTTGCCGCCCAGACCCTTGGCCAGCATGTCTTCCTTTTCGGCGTCATCGGCCACGTAGATGCGCCGCGCCCCCTGCGTCAGGCGGTAAAGCGGCGGGCAGGCCATGTACAAATGCCCTTGGTCGATCAGCGGGCGCATCTGCGTGTAGAAGAACGTCATCAAGAGCGCGGCAATATGCGCCCCGTCGACGTCGGCGTCGGTCATGATGATGATCTTTTCGTAGCGCAGATCGTCGATGTTGAACTTCGTGCCAAGCCCCACGCCAAGCGCCTCGCACAGGTCGCGGATTTCCGCGTTCGACGACAGCTTGTTCGACGCCGCGCCCAGCACGTTCAGGATCTTGCCCTTGAGCGGCAGCAGCGCCTGCGTTTCGCGGAACCGCGCGCCCTTGGCCGACCCGCCGGCCGAGTCGCCCTCGACGATGAAAAGCTCGGTGCCTTCGCGGTTCTTGTTGCTGCAATCGGTCAGCTTGCCGGGCAGGCGCAGCTTTTTCGTTGCGGATTTGCGCGCGGTTTCCTTTTCCTGCCGCCGCTTGAGCCGCTCTTCGGCGCGCAGCACAAGGAAATCAAGGATCGCGCCGGCGGATTTGGTGTCCGACGCCAGCCAGTTGTCGAAGTGGTCGCGCACCGCGCCTTCCACAAGGCGCTGCGCCTCGGTGGTGGCCAAGCGGTCCTTGGTCTGGCCGACGAATTCCGGTTCGCGGATGAAACAGGACACCAGCGCGCAGCCGCCGGTGATCAGGTCGTCGCGGGTGATTTGCGACGCCTTGCGGTTGTTCACCAGCTCGCCGTAGGCGCGGATGCCCTTGAGGATCGCGGCCCAGAACCCGGCTTCGTGCGTGCCGCCTTCGGGGGTGGGCACGGTGTTACAGTAGCTCTGGATGAAGCCATCGCGCGAGGGCGTCCAGTTGATCGCCCATTCCACCTTGCCGGGGGTGTTGAACTTTTCCTTGAAATCGACAGTCCCGCCAAAGGGCTTGTCAGCATAGACCGACGCGCCGCTCAGCGTTTCGGTCAGGTAGTCGGACAGCCCGCCGGGAAAGTGAAAGGTCGCCTCGGTCGGGGTTTCCTTGTCGTCGATGGCCGATTTCCAGCGGATTTCGACCCCGGAAAACAGGTAGGCCTTGGACCGCACCATCTTGAACAGGCGCGCGGGCTTGAAGCGGTGGGCGCGGAAGATCTGTTCATCGGCGTGGAAGGTCACGGTGGTACCGCGCCGGTTGGGGGCGGCGCCGATCTTTTCCACCGGGCCAAGGGGAATGCCGCGCGAAAACCGCTCTTCGAACAGCTCCTTGTTGCGCGCCACCTGAACGACCATGGAATCGCTCAGCGCGTTGACCACCGATGCGCCCACGCCGTGCAGACCGCCCGAGGTTTCATAGGCATCGCCGGAAAACTTGCCGCCCGCGTGCAGCGTGCAGAGGATGACCTCCAGCGCGGATTTGCCGGGAAACTTGGGGTGCGGATCGATCGGGATGCCGCGCCCGTTGTCGCGGATGGTCACGGCGTAATCGGCGTGCAGTTCCACCTCGATCCGGTTGGCATGGCCCGCGACCGCCTCGTCCATCGAATTGTCCAGCACCTCGGCCACGAGGTGATGCAGCGCCCGCTCGTCGGTGCCGCCGATATACATGCCGGGGCGTTTTCGGACCGGCTCCAGCCCTTCGAGCACCTCGATCGACGAGGCGTCATAGGTCGCGGCTTCGGTTCCGGCGAGAAGGTCATCGGCCATTGGCTGCTGCTCGTTGTTTTGCTGTTCTTGGGTTTGCCAGAGTATGGCAGAGCGCGGGGGCGGGGGAAAGCCCCGAGGGGCGGTCAACCGGGCTGGCGCGGGGTAAGGTCAGACCAGGATTCCCCCATGGCCACGATGCACGAGGTCCCCGAGGCATAGGCGATGACCATCGCCCAGTCGCCGCGATCGTCCAGCCACAGCTGCACCACCTCTTCGGGGTTGCGCAGGCCGGTCGATGCCAGCGTCGCGCCCATGCGCGCGCTCATGCGGTCGGCCATGCGCGCGCCCGGCTCGCACAGCACCTCGGCGATCGGCGAGGCGCCGAAGGCGGGCGGGGCAAGAAGAAAGAGAATCGCCGCTAGGGTACGCATGCAGACGAGTGTAACGAATGCATGACATCAGGCAAGAAAATGCCCCGGGGCGGCACCCCGGGGCAGATCTGCGACCCCGAAGGGATCAGAAGCGGTAATTGACGCCCATGGTGGCGGTCGTCGCGCCGACTTCCAGGTCCTTGTCGTCGAAATCGCTGAAGGCGTTGTAGGTGACTTCGCCGCTCAGCGTGACGTTGGAACCGACATAGGTTTCGACGCCCGCACCGACGAAATAGCCGTCGGAGGTGTCGGAATCGCTGCTGCCGCCATCGGTGGATGCGTGGGCATAGCCGCCGGTGCCGTAATACAGCGTGTTGCCGCGGTCATAGCCGACGCGGCCGCCAAGCTTGGCCATCTCGTCCAGATCGCCCGCGCCGCCAAGGTCGATGTCGGTGCCCTGGTAGTCCAGCACGCCGCCGGCGACCCAATCGCCGAAGTCGCGATCATAGGTGCCGCGCAGGCCATAGACGGCGCCCGCGTCGCTGCCATCGGAATCCGCGGTGCCCGCGCCGAACTGCAGGCCCAGCGATGCGCCGTCCCAGTTGCTGGCGACGGGGGCGGGCGGCGGGGCCACCGGGGCGACGGGCGCGGGTTCGACCGTGGTCGGGTCGATCGAGCCGGCAAAGACCGGGGTGGCAAGGAAGGGAAGAAGGATGAGCGGTTTCAAGTTCATTGTTGTCTGCTCCTGTCGTTGAGACCGTGAACCGAACGCAAGAAGCATCCGGCCTGTGACTGCCCAGATAGGCCTGACACCGGTCGGTTTCCCGTTTTGCGGGGTCACAAGATCGTGCTGTGGCCGCGTTGCGACAGATCGGGCCTTTCACGCGCGGATCGGCGCCGTTCCGCCGAAGGAAAACGCCCTTATGGCAGGGGTTTGCAGGGCGAACGTAACGTCAATGGAACCGCCCGATCGGCACCCCCGGAAGGGCGCAAACGAAAAAGGGCCGCCCGAAGGCGACCCCGAAATCCTGTTCAAGCGGCGGGTATCAGAACCCGGGGTCGCTGTCCTGCTGCCAGGGTTTGACCAGGTTGCCGAAGCGGGTGAACTGGCTCTCAAAGCTCAGCTCGACCGTGCCGATGGGGCCGTGACGCTGCTTGCCGATGATGACCTCGGCCTTGCCGTGCAGGCGCGACATCTTTTCCTGCCAGGCGGCCATTTCATCCAGCCGGTCATCCGACGGCTTTTCACGCTCGGTGTAATATTCTTCGCGGAACACGAACATGACCACGTCGGCGTCCTGTTCGATCGACCCCGATTCCCGAAGGTCGGACAGCTGGGGGCGTTTGTCCTCGCGCGATTCTACCTGGCGCGACAGCTGCGACAGCGCGATCACCGGGATGTTCAGTTCCTTTGCGATGGCTTTCAGGCCCATCGAGATTTCGGCGATTTCCTGCACCCGGTTGTCGGCGGTGCCGCGCAGCAGCTGCAGGTAGTCGACGATGATCAGGTCAAGCCCGTGGGTGCGCTTGAGCCGGCGCGCCCGCGCCGCGACCTGGCTGATCGGCAGGGCGGGGGTGTCATCGATGAACAGCGGGCAGGCTTCCAGTTCCTTGGCGGCATCCACGAAGCGGCGGAATTCGCGTTCGTCCATGTCGCCCTGGCGGATCTTGTGCGAGCTGATTTCCGACGCCTCGGCCAGGATACGGCTGGCCAGCTGCTCGGCGCTCATTTCCAGGCTGAAGAAGCCGACTACGCCGCCATCCAGCGCGCCTTCGGTGCCGTCGGGCTTCAGCCCGCGGCGATAGGCCTTGGCAATGTTGAAGGCGATGTTGGTCGCCAGCGACGTCTTGCCCATGGACGGGCGCCCCGCAAGGATCAAAAGGTCGGACGGGTGCAGGCCGCCCAGCTTCTTGTCCATGTCGACCAGCCCGGTGGAAATGCCCGCAAGCCCGCCTTCGCGCTGATAGGCGGCGTTGGCCACGTGCACCGCATCGGTCACGGCCCGCAGGAAGGACTGGAAGCCGCCCTCGGTGCTGCCCTGTTCGGCCATCTTGTAAAGGGCCTGTTCGGCTTCGACGATCTGTTCCTTGGGTTCGGATTTCACGTCGACCTTGGCGGCCTTGTCGGCGATGTCGCGCCCCAGCCGGATCAGGTCGCGGCGCACCGCAAGGTCATAGATCATCTGCGCGTAGTCGCGCACCGCAAAGCTGGACACGGCCGCGCCCGCAAGGCGCACAAGATAGGCCGGCCCGCCCAGTTCCTTGAGCCCCTCGTCGGCTTCCATGAACGCCTTGAGCGTCACCGGCGAGGCAAGGTTGTTCTTGGCGATCCGCGCCGCCGCGATTTCGAAGATGCGGGCGTGGACGGGTTCGTAGAAATGCGACGCGTTCAGGATCGCCGCGATGCGATCGTAGACGTCGTTGTTGGTCAGGATCGCGCCGAGCAGCTGCTGTTCGGCTTCGATCGAATGCGGCATGGTGTCGGCCTGCTCGACCTCGACGCCCGACGCGTTGAATACGCTGTGATCGTTCATTGCTCTGCCCCTGTGTCCCGTCTGTCGCCGCGGTTCGTGCGCTATAGCCAAGGTCGCGGGCGGGACCAATCTGGATATCTTTGTGGAGAACCTGCGGACAACCCTTGGGAGGACTCGGCGCCGCGCGGGATACTCGCCCATATCGTAGCAGACCCTGCGATTCCCGCAACATCTGGGATCGTCTTGTCCGAATCGGCGCGGGGAAACTGCGCCCCGCGCCGGTTTTTCATGCGCCGTTTTCCGCCTGCCAGCCCCGGGGGTCGGCAAGAAACGCCTCGACCTGCGCCAGCGTGCCCGCATCGAAACCGCCGCGCGCCTTGGCTTCGGCAAGCACGTCGTGCCAGGTGCACAGGTGGTGCAGCGTCACGCCGTGATCGCCCAGCGTCTTGGTGGTTTCGGGGAAGATGCCGTAATAGAAGATCACCGCCGTGTGCGCGCAGGTGGCGCCGGTTTCGCGGATCGCATCCACGAAGGACAGCTTGCTGCCGCCGTCGGTGGTCAGATCCTCGACCAGCAGCACCCGCTGGCCCGCGCTCATGACGCCTTCGATGCGGGCATTGCGCCCGTAGCCCTTGGGCTTCTTGCGCACGTAGGTCATCGGCAGGGCCATGCGTTCGGCCACCATCGCGGCAAAGGGAATGCCGGCGGTTTCGCCGCCTGCGATGTTGTCGAACGCCTCGAACCCGGCGTTGCGCATCACGGTGACGGTCAGGAAATCCATCAGCGTGGCGCGCACGCGCGGAAAGGAATTGGGCTTGCGGCAATCGATGTAGACGGGCGAGGGCAGCCCCGATGCCAGCCGGAAGGGTTCGGATTCCATGAAATGCACGGCGCCGATTTCCCACAGCATGCGGGCTGTCAGGTGGGCCATTTCTTCGGGCGATGGGTAGGACGAGGGGATCATGGGGCGCGCTCCTTTTCGGGTTCGGCTGTCTCTAGCGCGAAGCCCTTCGGTTTGAGAAGCCCTCTCTGCCCGCGCCGGGCCGCGCGGGCCCTGCAAATCCGCGCGCCGCGGCACTGGCCCGGGGCGCGGGCGCGTGGTATCGCGGGGCCATGACCCAGATCACGATCCGCCGACCCGACGACTGGCACCTGCATCTGCGCGATGGCGAGATGCTGCGCGCCGTGGCCCCCGAAAGCGCCCGCCACTTCGGCCGCGCCATCATCATGCCCAACCTCGTGCCCCCCGTGGTCACCGGGGCCGAGGCCGCCGCCTACCGGGACCGCATCCGCGCGGTTCTGCCCGAGGGCAGCGGATTCACCCCGCTGATGACGTTGTACCTGACCGAACAGACCGACGCGGCGGATGTGGTGCAGGCCGCGCGCGACGGGATCATCTCGGCGGTCAAGCTGTACCCGGCGGGGGCGACGACCAATTCCGCCTCGGGGGTGCGCGATTTCGACAAGGTGCGCCCGGTGCTTGATGCCATGGCCGACGCGGGCATCCCGCTGTGCGTGCACGGCGAGGTGGTGGACGCGGACATCGACATCTTTGACCGCGAGGCGGTGTTCATCGACCGCGTGCTGGACCCGATCCGCCGCGCCACCCCGGGGCTGCGGGTGGTGATGGAACACATCACCACCAAGGACGGCGTGGAATACGCCCGTTCGGGGGGCGACACGCTGGGCGCGACCATCACCACGCATCACCTTGTCATCAACCGCAACCATATCCTGGTGGGCGGGATCAAGCCGCATTACTACTGCCTGCCGGTCGCCAAGCGCGAAACCCACCGCCAGGCGCTGGTGGCGGCGGCGACCTCGGGCGAGCCGGGGTTTTTCCTGGGCACCGACAGCGCGCCGCACAGCGATCCGGCCAAGGAAAGCGCCTGCGGCTGCGCGGGCTGTTTCACCGCCACCAACACGCTGTCGATCCTTGCCGAGGTGTTCGAAACCGCCGGCGCGCTGGACCGGCTTGAAGCCTTCGCCTCGTTGAACGGCGCGGCCTTTTACGGGCTGGCGCCGAACGAGGACACGGTCACGCTGCGCAAGGGCGATCCCGTGGCATATCCGCCCAAGTTGCAGACAGCGGATGGCACGGTGACGGTCTTTGATCCGGGCTTTCCGCTGCACTGGCGGGTCGACTGAATCCCATGCGGCGCCCGCACTGACAGGCGGGCGCCGCTTGCGTCATTCGGCCTTGGCGTGGGCGACAAGATCCACCAGCACCTCGACCTCATAGGCCAGTTGGCCCGGATCGCTCATGCCCGCGCCGATGTCGAAATCGCGCCTGTCCAGCGTGGCTTGCCCGGTCATGCGGGCGGTGTCGCCATCGACGGTCAGATCGAAGGGCAGCACCAGCGGCACCTCGGCGCCCTTCAATGTCAGCGTTCCCTGCGCTTCGCGGCCCGCGTCGGTGCGCATCAGCTGGGCCTGGAAGGTCGCGGTGGGAAAGCTTTCGGCGGCGAAGAAATCCGCGCCCATCGCCTGATTCGTGACCGATCCCAGGGTCAGCGACGGCACGCTGATCTGCACCGTGACCTTGCCTTCGGGGCCGGGGGCGTCGCTGGGCTGCCAGTCGATGGCGGCGGTCCAGTCGGCGAAGCTGCCGGTCACCACGGACCCCATCTGGGTGACGCGGATTTGCAGCGTGCCTTCCTGTACCTGCCAGTCTGACGCCGCAGCTTCCAGCCGGGGCGCGGCCGGGTCGGCATTGCCGCCCAGCAGGCCCGCCGCGGCGCCCCCGCCCAGCAGCGCGCCCCAGGCAAGCAGCGCCAGAACGGCGGGGGCAACATGCGACATGGCGGTGCCGGGGGCGCCGCCCGGGGCGCCGCGCGTCATGCGCCCAAGCGTGGCGTCGCGGTCGATCACCGCGTGCTTGATCGCGCCGGCCACATGCAGCGCCAGCGCGCCCACAAGCATCCATTGCGCAAGGAAATGCACCGCTGCGAACGTTTCCGCCAGCGCGGGCGAATTCGGCACCAGCGGCAGGTTCTGCCCCAGCGGCCACCAGATCGGGGCAAAGCCATCGGTCGCCGCGTGTTCGATCCATCCCGACAGCGGCACGACGACCAGCGCGCCGTAAAGCGCCCAGTGGACGGTTTCGGCCAGCAGCGTTTCGCCCTTGCGGGCCGGGTGCAGCGGCACGGGGCGGGGCTGCGTGATCGCCCAGGCGATGCGCGCCAGCGCGACCGCAAAGATCGCCACCCCCAGCGTCTTGTGGGCGGAAAACAGCGTGGTCTTGGCGGCGATCTCGCCCGCGTCCTGCATGGGCCACAGGTGGGCCGTCCAGCCCAGCGGCACCATGATCGCGATGCCAAGGGCGATGGTCCAGTGAAAGCTGCGGGTGATGATCCCATAGGATGTGGCGGTATTGGAAAGCGGCATTGGCGGCTCCGGTCGGATGTCAGCAGGCGTGGGCCAGACCTGCCCTGCGCGGGGCACCAAGACAATTCCCGCAGGGCGCACAGGGTTGGTGCGGGGCAGGCGGGCCTTGGGCGCGGGACGTTGCGAAACCGCTCGGGGCGCGGTAAGGAACGCCCCCAACGCGGGCGCAAGGCGCCATCGACGCAGCAACGAAGGGGTTTCCATGTCGCGTGCATTCATCTTTCCTGGCCAGGGCGCCCAAACCATCGGCATGGGCCGGGCGCTGTGCGATGCCTATCCGGCGGCGCGCGCCGTGTTCGAAGAGGTGGACGCGGCCCTTGGCGAGCGCCTGTCGGCGCTGATCTGGGACGGCGACGCCGACGCGCTGACCTTGACGCAGAACGCGCAGCCGGCGCTGATGGCCACGTCGATCGCCGCCCTGCGCGCGCTTGAATCCGAAGGTGTGCAGGTCGGGGCCGCGTCCTTTGTGGCGGGGCATTCGCTTGGGGAATATTCGGCGCTGACGGCGGCGGGCTCGCTTAGCGTGAGCGATGCGGCGCGGCTGCTGCGCACGCGCGGGCTTGCCATGCAAAGCGCCGTTCCGGTGGGGATGGGCGCGATGGCGGCGCTGCTGGGGCTGGACCTTGCCGCCGCCCGCGAGATCGCGGCCGAGGCCGCCGCCGAGGGCGGCGTGTGCGAGGCGGCCAATGACAACGATCCGGGGCAGGTGGTGATTTCCGGCAGCAAAGAGGCGATCGAGCGGGCGGTCGAGATCGCCAAGGCAAGGGGCGCCAAGCGCGCGCTGCTGTTGCCGGTCAGCGCGCCGTTCCACTGCTCGTTGATGAAGCCCGCCGCCGAGGTCATGGCGCAGGCGCTGGCCGAGGTCGAGATCAAGGCCCCCGCCGTGCCGCTGGTGGCCAACGTGCGCGCGCAGGCCGTGAGCGATCCGGCGCAGATCCGCACGCTGCTGGTGGAACAGGTGACCGGATCGGTGCGCTGGCGCGAGTCGGTGGAATTCATGGCGGCGCAGGGCGTCACCGAGCTTTGGGAAATCGGGGCCGGAAAGGCCCTGTCGGGGATGGTGCGCCGGATCGACCGGTCGCTTGCCGTGCAGAACATCGGCACGCCGGAAGACGTCGCCAAGGTCATCGCCGCCGAAGCACTGCCGCAGTAGTCGCGCTTGCAGGCAGGCGCCGCGGCGGGCAGACATATCCACGAACCTATGAACGAAACGACAGGGGGCGAGCAATGTTCGATCTGACGGGAAAATCGGCGCTGGTGACCGGCGCATCGGGCGGCATCGGCGGCGACATCGCCAGGGCGCTTCACGCGGCGGGGGCCACGGTGGGGCTTTCGGGAACGCGCGAGGCGCCGCTTCAGGCGCTGGCGGACGAGCTGGGAAGCCGGGCCTTCGTGCTGCCGTGCAACCTGTCCGACCCCGAGGCGGTGTCGGCGCTGCCCAAGCAGGCGATCGAGGCGATGGGCGCCGTCGACATTCTGGTCAACAACGCCGGGATCACCCGCGACAACCTGTTCATGCGCATGTCCGACGAGGAATGGCAGTCGGTGATCGACGTCAACCTGACCGCGACCTTCAAGCTGTGCAAGGGCGTGCTGCGGGGCGTGATGAAGGCGCGCTGGGGCCGGATCGTGAACATCTCGTCCGTCGTGGGCGCCACGGGCAACCCCGGGCAGGGCAACTATGCCGCGTCCAAGGCGGGCATGGTCGGCATGTCCAAATCGCTGGCCTACGAGGTCGCGAGCCGGGGCATCACCGTGAATGCGGTTGCGCCGGGGTTCATCGAAACCGCGATGACCGACAAGCTGAACGACGATCAGAAAAGCGGCATCCTGGGGCAGATTCCCGCCGGACGCATGGGCTCGGCGCAGGAAATTGCGGCGGCGGTACTGTATCTTGCCAGCCCCGAGGCCGGCTATGTCACCGGCGCCACGCTGCATGTGAACGGCGGGATGGCGATGCTGTGAAGCGCGCCTGGACCGGCGGGGCGGAAAGCATTTGCCATCCCGCGCGGCTGTGATATAGGCGCGCAAGGATTAGGGCCGGGGGCGCGGGGAACCGCGTTGCAAGGCCTGTTCCGGGTCTACCGGGACGAGCCGCCCGTAAACGGGCGAGATGAGCCGCCACCCCGGTGGGGCGAGGGCAGAGATGGGTCGATGGCCCGGAAAGATGTGAGGACGGAAGTTATGAGCGATATTCCTGATCGCGTGCGCAAGATCGTGGTCGAGCACCTTGGCGTTGAAGAGGACAAGGTGACCGAGAGCGCCTCGTTCATCGACGATCTTGGCGCCGACAGCCTGGACACGGTCGAGCTGGTGATGGCCTTCGAGGGAGAGTTCGGGATCGAGATCCCGGATGACGCCGCCGCGACCATCCAGACTTTCGGCGACGCGGTCAAGTTCATCAAGGAAGCCTCGTAAGAGCGTCTTTCGGACCGACAAAGACAAAGAGGCGGTGCCCCCGGGGTGCCGCCTTTTTTCGTTTCCGGGTACGGGAGCGCCGCTCGTTCCTGCGGAACATCGCCCCGCCCGCCGTCCCGTTGTGTCCTTGCCGCTGCCACGCAATAGCGATTGTCCCGCAGACCCGCCGCAGCGTAGCCTGCGCCGGTGTGACATGGCAGGCGGAAAGGGATCGGCATGACGAAGGCGGACAGGGGCATCGCGAATGGGGATGCGTGGCAGCAGGTCGACGACCATGTCATGCGCTACGGGCCGGTCTTTGAAAGGCGCGTGATCGCGTCGGCCGAAGGGGCCTTCATGACCGACGAGGATGGGCAGCGCATCCTTGATTTCACCTCGGGGCAGATGAGCGCCGTGCTGGGCCATTCCCACCCCGAGATCGTGCGCACCGTGCGCGAGCAGATCGGGCGGCTGGATCATCTGTTCAGCGGCATGCTGTCCCGGCCGGTGATCGACCTTTGCACGCGGCTTGGCAGCATGGTGGCGGGGCTGGAAAAGGTGATGCTGCTGTCCACGGGCGGCGAATCGAACGAGGCGGCGATCCGGCTGGCCAAGGTGGTGACCGGCAGGCACGAGATCGTCGCCTTTTCGCGCAGCTGGCATGGGATGACCGGCGCCGCCGCCGGGGCGACCTATAGCGCGGCGCGGCAGGGTGCGGGGCCTGCGGGGGTGGGCAATTTCGCCATTCCCGCGCCGCACGCCTATCGCCCAAGGTTCACCCATGCGGACGGCTCGCTCGACTGGCAGAGCGAACTGGATGATGCCTTTGCCATGGTCGATGCGCAATCCACCGGCAGTCTTGCGGCCTTCATCGCCGAGCCGATCCTGTCCTCGGGCGGGATCATCGAGCTGCCCTTGGGCTATCTTGCCGCGCTCAAGCGCAAATGCGACGAACGCGGCATGCTGCTGATCCTGGACGAGGCGCAGACCGGCATGGCGCGCACCGGCGACATGTTCGCCTTTCAGCGCGACGGCGTGGTGCCCGACATCCTGACCCTGTCCAAGACGCTGGGGGCTGGGCTGCCCCTTGCCGCGGTGCTGACAAGCCGCGAGATCGAGCAGAAGGCGCATGACCTGGGGTATATCTTTTTGACGACCCATGTGTCCGACCCGCTGCCCGCCGCCGTGGGGCTGACGGTGCTGGACGTGATCGAACGTGACTGGCTTGCGGCGCGGGCGCGCACGGCGGGCGCGCGGCTGCGCGCGGGGCTGATGTCGCTGCACCAGCGCTTTGATTGCGTGGGCGATGTGCGCGGGCGCGGGCTTTTGATGGGGATCGAGATCGTGACCGACCGCGCCAGCCGCGTGCCCGATCTGGACATGGGCGACAGGATTGCGGCCGAAGCGATGGCGCGGGGTCTCAGCATGAACATCGTCAAGGTGCCCGCCATGGGTGCGGTGTTCCGCATCGCGCCCCCTCTGACCGCGACCGACGCAGAGATCGACCTTGGCATTTCGATCATGGCCGAGGCGATTTCCGCCGCCGGGGGCTAGAGGCGGGCGGGCGGCGGCGCTATCGTCGCGCCGACCCGACAGGAGACCGCCATGACCGCTTCCGACATCCCGCTTCGCCCCGGCCATTTCATCGGCGGGCGGTACATCGACGCAGATGGCGCCATCGACGTGGTCTCGCCCTCGACCGGGGCGGGCCTGGGCGCGATCGCGCGGGCGGACGAAGCGCTGGTCGACGCGGCGGTTGCCGCTGCGCGCAAGGCGCTGGACACGTCGGGATGGGCGGGACTTGCGCCGCGCGCCAGGGTGCGGGCGATGCACGCCTGGGCCGACCTGATCGAGGCCGAGGCCGCCACCATCGCCCGGCTCGAAGCGGTCTGTTCGTCGCGCCCGCAGGCCGAGGCGCGGACCGGAGACGTGGTGACAAGCGCCGAGCAGATCCGCTTTTTCGCGGAATTCGCCGACAAGGAGGCAGGCACGCTGGTGCCGACCTCGGACGCGCAGTTCGGGTTCATTGACGATGCGCCCTACGGGGTGATCGGGGCGATCACGCCGTGGAATTTCCCGCTGAACATGGCCGCATGGAAACTGGGCGCGGCGCTGGCGGCGGGCAACGCGGTGGTCATCAAGCCATCCGAAATGACTCCGTGGACGACGCTTTACGTGGCTGAACTGGCCGTCCGGGCGGGGCTTCCCGAGGGGCTGATCAACGTGGTCATGGGCGACGGGCCGGTCACGGGGGCCGCGATCACCGGGCATCCGGGCATCGACAAGGTCAGCTTTACAGGGTCGACTCGCGCCGGCGCCGCGATCATGGAAAACATCGCGAAAACAGGCATCAAGCCGATGACGTTAGAGCTTGGTGGCAAGAGCCCGATGGTGGTTTTCGACGATTGCGACCTGGATCACACCGCCGACTGCCTGGCACGCGGCATCCTGCCCAACGCGGGGCAGTTCTGTGTCGCGGGTTCCCGGATCATCGTGCAGGACAGCATCGCCGAGGCCCTGGCCGCCAAGCTGAAGGACCGCTTCGCGCAGGTGGTCCCAACCGATACACTGGCCGAGACGCCGGGTTTCTCGCCCATCATTTCGGACCGGCAGCTGCGTCGCATCGACGGCATCGTGCAGGCCGCCGTGGATCAGGGCGCCGAGATCCTGTGCGGCGGCGGCGCGTTCGATCGCGAGGGGTCCTTTTATCGCCCCACGCTGATTTGCGGGGTCACCGAAACCAACCCCGCCGTCACCGAGGAAATCTTTGGCCCGGTCGCCACGTTCCAGACATTTTCGAATGAAGACGAGGCGTTGCAGCTGGCTTCTCATCCAACTTATGGGCTGTGCGCGGGGCTGTTTACCCGCGATGTCAGTCGCGCCCTGCGCCTGACCCGAAAGCTTGAGGCGGGCACCGTCTGGGTCAATCGTTACGGGCGCACGCGCGATCATATCCTGCCAACGGGCGGCTGGAAGGCATCCGGGCTGGGCAAGGATCTGGGCCGCGAAGCGTATCACGGCAACCGGCGCACCAAATCCGTGCTGATCGACCTGTGAGCGGCCCTTGCGCGCAGACCCTTGCCTCGGCGCTGCTCAGCTATGCGGCGCAAGAGGGGCTGGGGCAGGATATCGACTGGCCCGACATCGAAGCCGCCATCGCCGCGCTGGCGAGCGATCCCATGGGGCCAAGGGCGGTGCGACAGGCGGTGCGGGCGGTGAATGATCGGTACACGCTGGAAACGCTGGAGGATTGGCTGCTGTCCGAGGTCGCGTTGCGCGATGCCGCGGCCCGCGCCGCCGCGCGCCCGTCGGAAAAGATCGTGGCGCCGATCCAGTCGGTCAGCTTCGGGGCTGGCGTGACGGCCGCGGCGCTGGCGCTGGCCGGGACGGTGGCGCTTGCCCCGGCGGCCATCATGGGGGCGGCGGCGCTGTGTTCGGGCTTTGCGGCCAGCTGGCACCGGTTGCGATTTGCCCGCGCCGAAGATGCCGCGCTGGCCGAGTCCGCCGCGATCCGCCGCCTGGCTGAAATATGCGCCGCCGAGAAACGGAACAATTAGCCATTTTCGGGCGTTCTGGTGGCAATCCGCTTCGGGGGATGCTATATAAGGCTCATCAAGGAGGACCTGAATGACCTCGTTCGAAATCGCCCTGAGCGTCGGATCCGTGGCTGCTGCCGCATCGTCCATTGCCTACATGGCCCATCTTCTGCGCGCCAGCGTCCAGCCGGTGCGTGTTTCGCCCGAACGGCTTGACCGCTTCGTGCAGAACGCCCCGAACCGCCGCACCGACAATCGTCTGACCGGGCGCGGCCGGGCGTCCTGACGGTCGCCCACGCTACGGCTCAAAGCGGAATTTTGCGGAACATCAATGCGTTGATGCGCGAGGTTCACGTGGATTTTTCTGCGCCTGAAATCCCTTTTACGCCGATGAGCGCGGCTTTGCGGTATCACGCCCATCGCTGCTGAGGGTTCCGTTTTTGCGGGTGTCCTCGGCGCGTATCAGTAAGGCCTGATGCGCCAAGCGGACCTGCTAGGGCAATGTTTCCCAGAGCATCGGGCGAATGACGAATCGTCCCCGCCCAAGCCAAACAAAGATCATCGAAAATCGATATCCGCCGCCAAAACGGCACCCCCCGCGCGTCTTGATGGCGCAAGCGGGGAATGCCGGGCCGCAGGGTTAGACCACCACCGCGGCGCCGTTCGATGCCAGTCCGACGTTTTCGCGGAACGCGGCGAACAGCTCGCGGCCCACGCCGTGCCCGTTGCCGGCTAGATCGGCAACCACCGGTTCGCGGTCCTCAAAGCCCTCGGCCAGGCAGGTCAGCGTACCGTTGACCGCATCCACCCGCACCACGTCGCCGTCGCGCAGCTTCGCCAGCGGGCCGCCCGCCGCCGCCTCGGGAGAGACGTGGATGGCGCTTGGAACCTTGCCCGACGCGCCCGACATGCGCCCGTCTGTGACCAGCGCGACCTTAAGCCCGCGATCCTGCAGCACCGCCAGCGTCGGTGTCAGCGAATGCAATTCCGGCATGCCGTTCGCCTTGGGGCCCTGAAAGCGCACCACGACGATGGTGTCGCTGGTGAATTCGCCGGCGCGGAAGGCGGTCTTGACGTCGTCCTGATCGTGGAACACGCGGCAGGGCGCTTCGACGATGTGCCGCTCGGGCGCGACGGCCGAAACCTTCATCATGCCATGCCCAAGGTTGCCGCGCATCTGGCTAAGCCCCCCCGTCTTCTGGAACGGGTTTGACGCGGGGCGCAGGATCTTGTCGTTCTGCGTCTCGCGCGAGGCGGGTTCATAGGTCACGCTGCCATCGCGCAGCTTGGGTTCCTGCGTGTAAAGCGACAGCCCGTCGCCGGCGACGGTCTTGACGTCCTCATGCACCAGCCCGCCATCCAGAAGTTCCGCGATCAGGTACTGAAGCCCGCCGGCGGCGTGGAAATGGTTCACGTCCGCAAGGCCGTTGGGATAGACCTTGGCCATCAGCGGCACGACGGACGAGATCGCCTCGAAATCTTCAAGCTCAAGCTCGATGCCGGCAGCGCGGGCCATGGCGGGCAGATGAAGCACCAGGTTGGTGCTGCCCCCGGTCGCCATAAGCCCGACGATGCCGTTG
>CAXICP010000001.1:0-66182 GCA_964022595.1 uncultured Salipiger sp. | reverse complement strand
CCCTCCTTCGGCTATGGCGGCTACTGCCTGCCCAAGGACACCAAGCAGCTGCTGGCCAACTACAGCCACGTGCCCCAGAACCTGATCCGCGCCATCGTCGATGCCAACCGCACCCGCAAGGATTTCCTGTCCGATCAGATCCTGATGCGCGGGCCCAAGGTGGTGGGCATCTATCGCCTCGTGATGAAGGCGGGGTCGGACAATTTCCGGCAAAGTTCGATCCAGGGGATCATGAAGCGGCTCAAGGCCAAGGGCGTCGAGATCATCGTGCACGAGCCGGTGCTGGACGAGCCCGAATTCTTCCGTTCGCGCGTGGTCAACGACCTGGACGCGTTCAAGGCGCAGTGCGATCTGATCGTCGCCAACCGCCTGACCGACGACATCCGCGACGTGGCGGACAAGGTGTTCACCCGCGACCTTTTCGGCGCAGACTGATGAGCGGCGCGGGTGGAGCCTGGCGGGGCGACATCCAGGGGCTGCGCGCTATTGCCGTTCTGGTCGTGGTGGTCTTTCATGCCTGGCCCGGCGCCCTGCCGGGAGGCTTCGTCGGGGTCGACATCTTCTTTGTCATCTCGGGTTTCCTGATCTCGGGGATCCTGTACCGGGACATCGGGGCAGGGCGGTTCTCGCTCGCCGATTTCTATCGGCGCCGGGTGCGGCGGATCTTTCCGGCGCTGTTCGTGATGCTGATCGCGACTTTGGCCACGGGCTGCCTGCTGATGTCGCCACAGGAGCTGACGGCGCTGGCGCGCAACACGATCAGCTCGACCTTGTTCGTATCGAACGTCGATTTCTACCTGACCACGGGCTATTTCGGCCGCAGCGCCGAGTTGCGCCCGCTGCTGCACACCTGGTCTCTGTCGGTCGAGGAACAGTTCTACATCCTGTTTCCGCCGCTGCTGTGGCTGGTGATGCGCCACGCCCGGCCCCTGCTGGTCCCGCTGCTGGCCGCCGGTTTTATCGGCTCGCTGGTGCTGTCACAATGGGCGCTGGGGAAGTCGCCGACAGGGGCCTATTTCCTGCCCCCCTTCCGGGGATTCGAGTTGCTGTTGGGTGCAATACTGGCGCTGGCGCCGCCACCCTCGCCCGCGGTGCCTCGCGGTGCGGTGGCAGGGCTGGGGTTGGCGCTGATCGCCGCCAGCGTCGCGCTGATTCACGAAGGCATGGGCTTTCCCGGACTGCTGGCGCTGCCGCCGACGCTGGGGGCGGGGCTGGTGCTTTGGGCCGGGCGCAGCGGCCCGAGCCGGCCCGCGGGGCTGATATCGTCGCGGCCCTTTCTGTTCTTCGGGGCAATTTCCTATTCGCTGTACCTGTGGCACTGGCCGGTGCTGTCCTTCCTGCGCATCCGGATGCAGCCGGGCTCTCCCGGGGACGGCTGGATCGTCGCGGCGCTGGCGCTGATCGTGCTGCTGTCCTGGGCAAGCTACCGCTTCGTCGAGCAGCCCATCGCGCACCGCCCCCTCTTCAGCGGCAACATCCTGAGCGGGGGCCTGGCGGGCATGGCGGCGCTGGCGCTGGTGGCGGGGGTGGTGATGGGGCTGCGCGGGCTGCCGGCGCGTTTCCCGGGCGCCGCGCTGGCGCTGTTCGCCGCCGAAGAAGATTACAGCCCGCTGCGCGGTGCCTGTCATCGCGGCGCGGGGCAGGACCTGCCCTACGCGCTGAGCTGCGTGACCGGCGCGCCGGACGTGGCCGCCAGCATCGCCGTCTGGGGCGACAGCCATGGCGTCGAAGCCGGCTACGAAACGGCGCAGTTGCTTGCCGACTCGGGGCGGGCGTTGCGCCTGCTTACCGCTTCGTCCTGCCCGCCGGTACTGGATCTGGATTTCGCCGACCGCCCGCGCTGCCAGGGCGACAACGCGGCGCTGTTGCAAGCGCTGGAGCAGGACAGGGACATCCACACCGTGATCCTCTTTGCGGATGCGGTGCACTATTTTCCGAGCATGGATCAGACGGCTTTCAGCGCCGGGTATGGCCGTATTGCGCAGGCCCTGGTCGCGGAAGGCAAGAGCTTGATCCTGGTCTCGCAAATTCCGAACATCGGCATGCAGGCTGCAGCTGTAGCGGGACATGCCTTGGCCAAGGGCACGGATCCCGTCCTGATCGGCCGCCCCCGCGCCACGGTTGAAACCGAGCTGGCGGGTTGGCGCGATGCGCTGCGCGAGCTCGCGACCGTGCCGGGGATTGTGGTTTACGACCCGGTTGCGCGGCTCTGCGGGGCGGATCTTTGTCCGGTGGTCGACAGCAACGGCGCGGTGTTGTATTTCGACCCCTCGCATGTCAGCCGTGCCGGGGCCCGGCATCTGGCACAGGATCTTCAAGGGCTGCTATGACGCCGGCGCGGTTCGCGTACAGGGGCCGCCCCACGCGCAGGTAGGAGGCGACATCGCAGCATGACGACAGCGCAGAAAACTGTCCTTGTCACCGGATCGGCCGGGTTCATCGGGTTTCACGTCTGCCAGCGCCTGCTGGCTGACGGCTTTCGGGTGATCGGGCTGGACGCCATGACCGATTACTACGACGTGGCGCTGAAAGAGGCGCGCCTTGCGCAGCTGCCGCGCACCGATGCGTTCCTGCAGATCACCGGCCGGGTCGAGGACGACGGGCTGATGATGCGCCTGTTCGAGGAACACCGCCCCGATTACGTGGTGCATCTCGCGGCGCAGGCGGGGGTGCGCTATTCGATCGAGAACCCGCGCAGCTACCTGGAAAGCAACATCGGCGGCACCTTCGAGATCCTCGAAGCCGCTCGCGCGCATCCGCCGCGCCACATGCTGCTGGCCTCGACCTCGTCGGCCTATGGCGCCAACACGGCGATGCCCTATCGCGAAACCGACCGGGCCGATCACCAGATGTCGTTCTACGCCGCCACCAAGAAGGCGGGCGAGGCGATGGCGCACAGCTACGCGCATCTGTTCGGCCTGCCGGTCACCATGTTCCGCTTCTTCACGGTCTACGGACCATGGGGGCGCCCCGACATGGCGCTGTTCAAGTTCACCCGCGCGATCCTGAACGGCGAGCCCATCGACGTCTACAACCACGGCGACATGAAACGCGACTTCACCTATGTCGACGACCTGGTGACGGGCATCCGCCGCCTGATGGATGCGGTCCCCGAGCGGCCCGCAAACGGCATCGTGCCGGGCGGCGACAGCCTGTCTCCGGTGGCGCCCTTCCGGGTGGTGAACATCGGCAATTCCGACGCGGTGCAGCTGACTGATTTCATTGCCGCGATCGAAGCCGCGACCGGCCGCGAGGCGATCCGCAACCTGATGCCGATGCAGCCCGGCGACGTGCCCGCCACATGGGCCGATGCGACGCTGCTGCACAAGTTGACCGGCTACGTGCCCGGCACCGACGTGGCCACCGGCGTGGCGCGTTTCGTGCAATGGTACCAGGACCATTACCATGGCGGCACGGCGGCTTCGGGCGCTTCACGATAAGGCAGCCGGCGCGGAACGCCCCCTTCGGGGGCCGGTACGGCTGGATATGATGCGTGCAAGCGGATAGAAGCGCAGTAAGATCCTGCACAGGAAACCGGCAGCCGCGACCGGAACCGCAGGCTGAGCCAGGCATGACGGGATACCATGAATACTTCTTTTTCCACGAACCGGGCCGGGGTGACCATGCGTGACAGGCGCCAGACCGACCCGGCACAGGGCAGCGACGGCGTCATCGATCTGGGCGCGATGTTGCGCACGCTCTGGCGCGGTCGGCTCGTCATCCTTGCGTTCACGATCGTGGCGGTGCTGCTGGGGGGGTATTACGCCTATGCCGTGGCAACGCCGCTGTACCGTTCCGAAGTGGTGGTGATGCTGAACAACCGCGACCAGCAGGTGGTCAACCTGGACAGCGTCGTGGGCGGGCTGGGGCGCGAAAGCTCGGTCGTCAACACCGAGGTCGAGGTGCTGCGCAGCCGCGATCTGCTGGGCAAGCTCGTGGACCGGCAGGACCTGGTTTCGGACCCCGAATTCAACGGCTCGCTCAACCCGCCCACGGCGGTGGCGCGGGCCAAGGCGGCGGTGAAATCCCTGCTGGGGCTGACCTCCACCGCGCCGCAGGGCCCCGCCGAGGACAACGCCCGGCTGGTGCGGCAATCGGTGATCGATGCGCTGCGCCGGGCGGTGTCGGTGCGCAACGTGCCCGAAAGCCTGGTGTTCCAGGTCACCGTCGAAGCCGAAGACCCCCGCAAGGCCACCCGCCTGGCCGATGCGCTGGTCGAGCTTTACATCGAAAACCAGCTCGAGGTGAAATTCGAGGCGACGGAACAGGCGGCAAGCTGGCTGTCCGAACGGGTGTCCGAGCTGCAGACCGAACTGGAGGCCGCCGAAACCCGCGCCCAGGCCTTCAGCACCGGCATCGACCTGATCAGCCCCGCCGACCTAGAGGCGGCCGAACGGCAGCTCAAGGATCTGCGCGACCGCACCACCGACACCGGGTCCCGGCTGGGCGCCGCCAGGGACCGCCTGGCCGCGATCGAGGCGGCAGGCACCCCGGCCGAGCGCATCGCCGCCACGGGCGACACCCGCCTGCGCAACATGCTGCCCGACCTTGGCGAGCCGCAGGCCGCCGCCCGCTTCGAACAGCGCTTCGACGTGCTGCTGCTGCAGGCCCGCCAGGAAGTGTCGCGCCTTGAGAACCAGCTGCAGGTGCTGACCACCTCGCTGGCCGATTTCGAAGCCCGCGTGCAGCAGCAGAACAGCGACCTGATCACCCTGCAGCAGCTGACCCGCGAAGCCGAGGCCAGCCGCCTGCTTTATGAACATTTCCTGGCACGGCTCAAGGAAACCTCGGCCCAGCAGGGCATCCAGCAGGCCGACAGCCGGGTGCTGTCGCATGCGGTCATCCCGGTGGTGCCGTCCGAGCCGCGCAAGTCGCGCATCCTGGTGCTGTACGGCGTGCTGGGCCTGATGGCCGGCGCGGCGCTGGTGCTGATCCGCGAGACGCTGAGCGACAGTTTCCGCGAGGCGCAATCGCTGGAAGCCTCGACCGGATACGCGGTCATCGGTGAAATCCCCCGCATCCCGCCGCGCAAGCGCAAGGCGGTGCTGAGCTATTTCGCCGAAAAGCCGACCTCGGCGGCGGCCGAGGCGGTGCGCAACCTGCGCACCTCGGTGCTGCTGTCGAACATCGATTCCCCGCCGCGGGTGATCATGGTATCATCGTCGATCCCGGGCGAGGGCAAGACCACCGTGTCGCTGAGCCTGGCGCACAACCTGGCGGAAATGGGCCGCCGCGTGCTGCTGATCGAAGGCGACGTGCGCCGCCGCGTGATGTCGGGCTATTTCGATGTGAAGCCCGAGGGCGGCATGATTTCGGTGCTGACCGGGCAGCGCGGGTTTTCCCAGACCGTCGTGCATGACAAGAAGGTCGGCATCGACGTGCTGTTCGGCGAAGAGACCAAGGCCAATGCCGCCGACATCTTTGCCTCGGCGCGCTTTGCCGAACTGGTCGCCGAGGCGCGCAAGCACTACGATCACGTCATCATCGACACGCCGCCCGTGCTGGTGGTGCCCGATGCGCGCATCATCGCGCAGCACGTGGACGCGGGCATCTTCGTGGTGCGCTGGGACAGCACCTCGCGCAAGCTGGTGTCCGAGGCGCTGGGAATGTTCGAAAGCGTCAACGTGCAGATCAGCGGGCTGGTGCTGAACAACATCGATTTGCGCGGCATGAAGCGCTACGGCTACGGCTATGGCTACGGCGCCTACGGGCGCGGCTATTACACCAGCTGATCGTCAGGGTTGATCGTCACAGGGGCTGGGCGTCTGGCATGCTGTGTACAGCGCGAGATAGCGCGCCATGACCGCTTCTTCACCGTAGTTCTGCCGCAGGCGGGCGGTGGCGGCGGCCCGCATGGCGGCGCGCGCCTCGGGGGGCATGGCGCGGATGCGCTGCAGCGCTGCCAGGATCGTCTGTGTGTCGGTGCCGGTGTCGATCGCTGCGGCGGGAAAGAAATCGGGCAGGTTGCAGGCGGCGCTCATGGCGATCAGCGCGTCCTGACGCACGGCTTCAAGCACTGTCATCGGCAGCCCTTCGGACATCGAGGGCAGCACGAACACATCCGCGCGCGCAAAGCTGGCCAGCTTGTCGGCCCCGTATTGCGGCCCTGCGTGGATCACGTTGCCATGGTGCGCCGCGCTTTGTGCCAGCCGCGCGGCAAAGCTGTCATCGCCGTCGATCCAGCCGCAAAACACCAGCGCCGCGCCTTGTACGGTGTCGGGGTCTGCGACGCACAGCGCATCCCAGGCATCCAGCAGCGCGGGCCAGCCCTTTTTTTCGTGGATGCGGGCGAGAAACAGCCAGACCTCGCGCCCTTCGACCTGCGCAGCCCATGGGGCGGGCAAATCCGGGGTGACGGCGTCGGGGACGAAATTCGGCACGATCTCGGCGGGCAGCCCGGGCAGGTAGCCATCCAGATCGCCACGTTCCTTTTCGGTCAGCACATGGATCGCGCGGGCCCGGCGCATCACCCATTTCTGAAACAGCGCCGAGACCGCCGACTTGAGCCGCGCCGAGCGCGCCAGAATCCACGGCTCCAACATTCCATGCGGCGATACGATTCCGGCCGCGCCGCGCGCCATGGCCACGCCTGCGGCAAACACATGAAACATCCAGATTCCGTGTACGTGCACGATGTCATAGCGATGGCGTGCCATGTGCCATGCCATACTTGGCGAAAAGGCGAACCGGGCGGGGCCGTGAAAGGCAAAGCGGTGGATCGCGATACCGGTCGGCCAGTCTGGCAGCGCCGCCGCGTCCTGATCCGACTCGAAAGAGATCACGGTGATGTCATATGCATTCTTGCGCACCAGCGCCGCGACGAGGATGCGCACGGCTTCGGTCACGCCGCCCCCTGCGGGCGAGACAAAGGGCAGCACGATGGCCAGGCGCGGGCGGGTCATGCTGCGGGCTTCGGTGCGGTTTCGGAAGCGGCCTGTGGGGTAACCAGCGTGGCCACGGCGGCGGCAAAGGCGGCGACATCGCCGCGCGGTGCGCTGGCCCGCGCGCCGGTGGCAAGCCGCGCGCACAGGGCTTCGTCGCCGTCCAGCAGCGCCATGTAGCCGGCAAGGCTTTCGGCGCTGTCATGGGGAAAGCTGAACCCGTTCACCCAGTCCTGCACCAGCATCTCGCGCGCGCCGCACCGATCCGAGATTAGCACCGGCAGGTCGAGCGCCTGCGCCTCGATTACCACGTTGCCGAACTGTTCCTCGGAACTGGGCAGGATCAACGCCAGGCTGCCCGACAGGATGCGGGAAATCTCGGCCGTCTGGACGAAGCCGTGAAAGACCACCGCGTCGGCGATGCCCAGATCGCGGGCCTGCGCCCGCAGCGCCTGTTCAAGCGGCCCGTTGCCGCACAGGTTCAGCGCCCGCCGCCCGCCGCCCGCGCGGTAAAGCGCGAAGGCCCGCAGCGCCAGGGCAAGGTTCTTCTTGTCGACCAACCGGGCGACGATGGTCCAGGGCCTGTCGGCAAAGGCGGGGCGGGGCAGGTCGGCTGCCTGCGCGCGCATGCGGTCCACCGACAGCGTGTTGTAGGGGCTGGCGACGCGGGGCAGGCCGAGAAACCGGAAGTAACCGGTGCTGCGTTCCTGCGTGCCGATCGCGCCGTGATAGGGGGCCAGGGCAAGGCTTTTGACCCATTCGCCGCGCGCCGAGCGGTCCTTGTCGTCGAATTTCGAACAGCCCATGGTGAAGACCTTTGCCCCGAAGAGCCGCAGCACAAGCGCCGTCGCCAGCACCTCGGGGCGTTCGTAATGGCACAGGAACCAGCGGGCCCGGCGCAGGCGCCACGCCATGCGCAGCAGGCGCAGGGTGCGGCGCGCAAGGCCCGGAGTCTCGTCCATCGCGAACAGGGTGGTCTTGTCGAAGCCGGGCCTGTCGACGCCGATCCAGTCATAGGTGACGTCGCGGTCGAACAGTTCGATCCCGTGCACGGGGGCGGCGGGAAAGCGCTGCGCCACCGCTTCGATCCTGTCGGCGTGCATCGGGCCGAAGTTGTTCCACACGAAGACCAGCGGCGCCGCGTCCGCGGCGGCAAGAGAGGTCCTGCTGTCTGTCACGGGCGGTTCTCCTGCTGGGCACGTACGGGGGGCCGCGCCCCGGCGGGGGATGGCGCCCCCTGTCATCGTTATGCCGATCACGGGGGCGTGCGCAACAGTGGGCATGCCCCGGGCCGGCCGGGAAGCGGCGCAAAGGGTCCCCCTGCCCGCAGGTGTTGCAGCAAGGCGCGGGGCCGCGGTCGGTGCGATCCGGGATTCTTAAGGAAACAGAAGGATTCTCCAGCGACCGGACCGATGGCAGGTTGTGCCGCCGGGGCCGGGCAAAACGCCGTTCACTGCCGGAGAACCTCAAGATGTCAGACAAGTTCAGCCAGTTCATCCGTGGTCTCAACTCGCCGCCCTACGGCGGTTTCGATATCACCCCCAGCGATGCGGATGACCTACCCACCGTGACCCGCGCCCTGAACGTGGGCGTGTCCGGCCGGGTGCACGTGACGCTGCTCGACAATACCGAAGCGACGCTTTTCCTTCAGGCCGGGGGCATCTTCCCGCTTCGGGTCAGGCGGGTGTGGGCAGCGGGCACCACAGCGAGCGATCTCGTGGGGCTCTATTGATGCTTGGCCTCGCCCTTCTGTTCTCGGGATCGCAGCCGGTCGTCGTCACCTCGACGACGATCTCGGTGCTGCACGCCGACGACCTGATCACGGCAGATACCATCATCGTATGAGCTGACGGCCCCGGGCAGGGGCAGCCCCGGAATCGGGTGTCGGGCACGACCTGATTCCAATCCACCGGAGAAATGCTACATGGCACTCGTAATTCCTTCGCTTCCGATGACCGGAAGCCGGTTGAAAACCACCCTTGAAGAGATCCGGCAACGCATGCCGATCAAGCTGGGCTCGACCAGCGACATGAGCGCGCTGTCGGGATTCGCCGATGGCGACCGCTGTCTTACGCCCCAGGGCGTCTACGAGATATTCTCGGGGATGTCGGCCGCCACCAGCGCGACGGTCGTGGACATGCCGCAGGCCGGGATGCAGGCGATGCTTGCAGCCGACAGCCCGGTCGCGGATGTCGAAACGCTGCTTGAAGACACCCGCCCGGCGGGGTTCTTCACGGCCGGAATGCGCCTGATGACCCAGGCCGAAACCTATGTCTATCGCGTCGCCGATCCGGCGGCGACCAACCACCACGTGACCACCGCGGGGGGGGCGAAACTGTATGTCGAACCCGGCCCGCGCGGCTTTGACGTGCGTGCCTTCGGCGCCAAGGGCGACAGCGTCACCGACGACAGCGCCGCGATCCGGACCGCCTTTCGCGCGGCGGTGACCAGCAAGCAGGCCCCGACCATCGGCAGCAACCCGATTGTCCAGCACGCGGTGTTCCTGCCCGGTGGGCAATACCTGGTGAACACGCCGCGCAGCCTGATGGACACGCTGGGCGTGGGGCGCGCCATGGGCCTGACCTACGAGGGGGACGGCACCGGCACCACCATCCATTTCGGCCACGACGGCGAAGACTACCTGTGCAACAACCCCAACGAATTCCTGTTCGTGCGCTTCCGCAACCTGCGCTTCACCGCCAGCAGCGACAACGCGCGGTTCATGTTCGTTGACGCCAGCGGCGGCGCGCAGGACGTCCTGTTCGAGAACTGCAACTGGAACGGCACCTGGCAGAAGCTGTACCGCCTCGAGGGGGGCAACAACAATTCCGAATGGCGCTGGTCGAACTGCGCGATCACCGGCACCATCCGGGACGTCGTGTTGGATATGCCCATCGAGGGGTCGGACCAGTTTCTCAACTACTGGGCCACCAACTGCAAGTTCTGGCTGTATGATGGCCAGTTCCTGCGGGCCCGCAAGGGGGGGCATTTCCACTTCGTCAACTGCGACTGGTCCGGGCTGGCCCCCGGCATGACGCAGAACCAGTCGACCAAGGGCGCGCCCCTGTTCGAACTGCTGGGAACGGATCATGCGCGCGGCGTGTGCAGCCTGACGGTGACCGGCGGGCGGGTCGAGCACAAGAACCTGCTGTCCAAGCTGATCTATTGCGAATGGAACTACGGCACCGTGTCGTTCCGCGATGTCGATTGCGGCCCGGTCACGCCGGCCGGGTACAGCAGCGTCACCAATGCCCATTTCAACTGCGGCAACGACCAGGGGCCGAACGTCCTGTTCGAGGGGTGCGACCTGATCGGCAAGCACATTTATTCCAACGGGGCCAGCTCGCACGGGTACGAGCACAACGCCGCCTACCGGCTGTGCACCATCCGGCATCCTTCGCCGGACAGCTTCCTCAGCTTCAACCGGGCAAGCTATGGCGGCACCTGGCTTGTCTCGCTTGATCGCTGCAAGTCGGACACGGCGAACACCTCGGGCAACATCGTGGTCTGGGATGCAGTCTTTGGGTCCCGCTGGGCGATGAACAGCCATTGCGGCAAGCGGTCCTTCGTGTTCCGGGATTCGATCGGGGCGGGCCAGCCGCAGTCGAGCACGGAGTTCACGGCCAGGGTGCCCGCGGGCACCTTTGTCACCCGGGTCGTATTCCGCAATCCGGGGGTGCCGTTGTCGTCGTTAGTGCAGGTGAACTTCCAGGTCCTGGACGGGGGCGGCAACGTGATTGCCGAAACCGGGAACCACGCGCTGAGCTCTGTGGTGTATCTTGATCTGCCCCGCTGCCATTCGGTCGGGGCCGGAAACGAGACGTTGCGGCTGCGCGATGCCAACGGGGTGGCCAACCAGGTCGGCCGCATGTTCGCCGAGGTGGAATTCCTCTGCTGACGGCGGCGTGGCGCTGGTGCGGGCGGGCGGATCTGCTAGGGTCTGCCCGCAACGGTGCAAGGGCGCGCGGATGGCGACATACCAGGATCTGGGCCAATTCAGGGTGCCCGCGGGTTTCCGCGGGCGCTCGGGTCTTTTCGTGCAGCTGTGGTGGATCGCCCAGGCGGTGCTGATCGGCCTGTCGCCGCAGCCGCTGCATGGCTGGCGCGTCATGGTGCTGCGGGCGTTCGGCGCCCGCGTGGGCAAGGGGGTCAAGATCCGCCCCTCGGCCCGCATCACCTATCCCTGGCGGGTGAGCATCGGCGACAATGCCTGGATCGGCGATCGCGCCGAGCTGTATTCCCTGGCCGAGATCGACATCGGCGACAATGCCTGCGTGTCGCAGGATTGCTATGTCTGCACAGGCTCGCACGATCACCGCCAGATCGATTTCCGCTATGATTGCCGCCCTGTGCGCATCGGGGCCGAAAGCTGGCTGGCGGCGGGCTGTTTCGTCGGGCCGGGGGTCAGCGTGGGGCAGGGGGCGGTGATCGGCGCACGCTCGCTGGTGCTGCGCGACGTGCCGCCGGCGCGGATCTGCGCGGGCAACCCGCTGCGCGACCTGGGGCCGCGCGCTGCCGCCGTCAGCGACTGAGCAGCGTCTCCAACCCGTCCAGCATGGTCTTTTCGGAAAAATGCGCCCGGGCATGGGCGGTGGCCGCCGTGCCCATCTGCGCCCATCGAGGGCGGTCGGCCAGCGCGCGGGCCAGCCCTTCGGCATAGGCGGCGGCGGTGGGGGCGGGCATCAGCCAGCCGGTTTCCCCGTCGATCACCGTTTCCGAAGGCCCGCCCGCCGCGTGGGCCAGCACGGGCTTGCCCATGGCCATCGCCTCGATCACCGACAGGCCAAAGGGTTCGGGATCGGTGCGGGTGTTCAGCACCACGTCGCACAGGGCATACCACGGGATCACATCCGCTTGCGGCCCGGCGAAATGCACCCGGTCTTGCAGCCCGGCGCGCGCCACCTGGTCGCGCAGGGCGCCGGCAAAGCGGCTTTCCAGCGGCCCGCCGCACAGCAGCAGATGCGCGTCGCCCCCCGCCAGGGTCAGCGCCTCGATCATCTCGGCCTGGCCCTTTTCGGGGGTGATCCGCGCCAGCACCCCCAGCAGCGGCGCGTCTTCGGGAATGCCAAGCGCGGCCCTTGATTGCACGCCCGCCCCGGCGCCGGGGCAAAACAGGTCGGTGTCGATGCCCAGGTGCAGCACGTGGCGCCGGTAGCGCCCCGGCCCCAGCGTGCCGTCGGTGTGGTGCGAATTGGCCACCGGGATCAGCGGCCCGGCCCGGAACAGCGCCCGATAGATCCGCCGGTTGAAATCCAGCGGATAGCCCGAGCTGACCGAATTGGGCATCAGCCAGAAGGCGCGCGTGCCAGACCCGCGCGCCGCCAGCGCCGCCAGCATGGTGGCCAGCGGGCTTTGCAGCACGATGGTGTCGATGCCGCGCGCGCGGATTTCGCGCGCAAGGCGGCGGGCAAGACCCACCTGCGCCGCCCCCCGGCGCCCCAGCGCCCAGGCCTTTTGCACAGCCCCGGTGCCGCGCGGCGAGGGCGAGGCGACCGGCAGATGCAGCACGTCGATGCCCTGCGCTTCCAGCCGCGCGCGCAGCGCGTCATTGTCGCGCAGCAACAGCACCGACACCCGGTGCCCGCGCGCGGGCAAACCGCCAAGCAGCGTGTCCCACACGCGCATCACGCCGTAGCCCTCGCTGCCTTCAAGGATGAACAAAAGATGCGAAGGCTTTGACGTCATGGGGTTTTCTTCCGGCGCAGAATGCCCAGCATGGCGACCATCAATTCGCGGTTGAAGGCAAGGTTATAGGCCAGGAACACCGCCAGCGCCGCGCTGGTTTCCAGCACCGGGCGCAGGATCAGCGTGGATTCATGCACCGTGACACCGCGCCAGGGGTCGGCCAGCAGCATCGCCGCCACCACGATCCCGTAGACGGTAAAGCAGCGCGCGAAGAATCTGGCGGTGCGGCGCGGCGCGATGCCGATCTTGCTTGCGGCCAGCGGAAAGGTCAGCAACCCGCTGACCAGCCGCTGCAGCGCCACCGCGATGGTGGCCCCGGTGAACCCGCCCAGCGTCGCGCCAACCCAGGCGCACAGCAGGATGAACCCCGCGTCCCAGATCAACGTCACCAGCCGCCAGCCCCAGGCGCCCTGGCTTTCGAACACCACCCCGGCCAGGTTCGCCATCAGCCGCACCGGCAGGATCGCGGCGATGCTGACCACCACGACGATGGCCGGGTCCCACTTGCCGCCCCAGACCAGGTGCACCAGCGCCGGGCCGACGCCCACCAGCCCGATGCAGATGATGCTCATCATCAGGGTGATCGCCCCGCCGATGCGCAGGTACTGTCGGCGCAGCTGCGCCAGGTCGTGCTTGAGCTTGGAAAACAGCGGCAGCAGCGCCTGGTTGATCCCCATCGAGATCATCACCGTCAGGTTCGCCACCAGCGTGAAGCCGAAGAAGTAATAGCCCAGCTCTTCGGCACTCAGCATCTCGCCCAGCAGCAGGTAGTCGCCGTTCATCCCCAGCGCGAACAGGAACGCCGACAGCAGCACCCAGCGCATTTCCACCGTCATCTGCCAGAACCGGCGCGGCGACAGCTTCCACGACAGCCGCAGCCCCGGCGTCGCCCGCTTCAGCAGCACCACATGCACCACCGTCGCCCCCACCAGCGCCAGCGCCATGGTATAGCCCGCCGCCCCAAGCGCCGCGGCCCCCACAAGCACCGCGTAATAGAACAGCGACCGCTTCATTTCGGCCATGCTGATGTCGCGGAAGGCGTAGTTCACGCTCATGACCGCCATGTAGACCGTCGTCGCCGCCTTGAGAGGAATGCTCAGCCCCGCCAGCGCGATCACCCAGAACAGCGGGCGCACGTCGTAGGTCATCTCGAACCCGATGCCGACCAGAAGAAAGATCGCCAGCCCGATCAGCCCCAGCCACAGGGCAAAGGCGGAATAGTCGGGCAGGATCTCGTCCAGGCGGTCATGCTGCTGGATCAGCATCTTGGACACGCCCGGGTTCTGGAACCCGTTGACGAAGATCATCGCCGTGGTGAGCAGCGCAAAGACCGCGTAGGTGTCCACCGCCAGCAGGTAGCCAAGCGCCACCTGGCTGCCAAAGGACAGCAGCTTTGACACCACCAGCGACAGCGCCGTCCAGGCCATGCCGCGCGCGGCGGTGCGGCCAGATGATTGCGGCTCGTTGTCCTTGCCTGGTTCCGAAGCGCCGGGTGTGTCGGCCATGATGGGTCAGGCCCCGCCCAGGTCCGGCATCTGCCGCCACAGCGGCAGCCCGTCCAGCCAGGCGCGGGTGTCGACCGTGACCGGGGCGTCGCCGGCGGCGGCCCAGGCATCGTGATCGGCGATCAGCGCCTCGATGTCGGCCAGTTCGACCTTGTCGCCATCCTTGACGCAAAAGCTTTGGGCCATGTCCGCAAAGGGCGAGGCGGCCTTGAGCCAATCGACCATGGTCCTGGCCTTGCGGCTGTAGCCCACGAAGAACACCGGCTTGCCCAGCGTCAGCGAGCTGAGGCAGCCATGCATCCGCGCGCCCACGAACATGTCCAGGTCGGACAGCATCTGCGAGACATTGGCAAAGGACATCTCGCCGCGCCACACCTGCACCTTGGCGGCGATCTCGGGGTCCAGCGCCGCGTGCAGCCGATCCAGCGAGCGCGGGTCGTGCTGCGTGCCGCGCCCGTCGGGCGAAGAGACATGCGGCACCAGGCTGACCTCGTAGCCGCGGCGCACCAGCTCTTCGGTGATGCGGGCGTAACGATCGACGATGGCGTCGCCGAATTTCTCCAGCAGGAAGGGGGTGAAGTTGATGCCGATCCGCTGCACCTTGCGGCGTTCGAACACCGTCTGCGGGCGCAGCGAAAAGATCGGATCGGGGAAGATGGCGACATTGTCCGCGATGCCGTGCCCGGCCAGGTAGTCGGCGGTGCCCTGATCGCGCGCCACCAGCAGGCGGAAGCGTTTCAGGTGGTCCAGAAGCTGGGTGCGATGCGCCTCGGACAGCACCTCGAAGCGTTCCATGTTGGCGCCGAACATGATGGCCGGAATGCCGTGGCGGGTGGCGTAGGATTCATAGCCCAGCCAATCCTCGGGCAGGGCATCGCCGAACATGGTGTAGATGTCGCCGCCCACCGAACAGAACAGGTCCGCCGACTTGAATTCGCGGCTGGCAAAGCGCGGGGTCCAGTGCGAGATGAACAGCCCCGTCTTGCGCAGCACGCCGCGGACATAGCGCTTGCGTTCCAGCATCGGCACCACGCGCACGCCCGAGACATCCGACAGCAGCGCGCGGTCGCGGTCCGGGTGGTAGCTGGACACCACGAAGGTCAGGTCGTGATCGGGGTAGGCCCTTTTGAGAAAGGCGATGGAGCCGCGGATGATGATCTCGCAGCCGATGTTGGTCAGCAGCTGAAAGGAAAAGACGATCTTTCGGGAAGGCATCTGGGCGGACATTTGGGATTCTCGATCTTCATTTTTTCGAAATGGGTTTGCCGAATTTCGCATCGACCTTGCCAAGCAGGACCTGGAACTTGTGCCAGGCGGTCATCTCGTAGCGGTAGGGCGCGATGCTGCCCACCGCCTTGCTCAGCCGCAGGGCGGCAAAGCTGCGGCGCCGCACGGTCATGCGCACGCGGTACATCACGCGCCGGATGCGGCCGATACCCGCAACCCCGGGCGCGACCCGCTTGCGCGGATGCCAGCGGCCCGAGCGGTCCGCGTGCCACAGCCGGTAGGACAGCGCGTCGCGCCGGTCGCGAAAGCCCCCCGCCTGCGAGGCGGCGGCGCGGTCGTGCCCGATGTCGTCCAGCGTGACGTCGCCGCGCGCGCGGGCGTTTTCGATCAGGGTCTCGATGGCGGGGCTGCGCACCATGACCACGTTGGTGCCGCCTGGATCGGCGTCATATTCCGGCAGCCAGGCATCGCCAAAGGATACATCGGCCGTCTCGCCCACCACGTCATCGCAGAAATCGCAGGCGGCAAGGCGGAAATAGCCGCCATCCCAGCGCCGCCCGGCCAGCTGGGCCATGGGTTTCATGCGGGTGTCGCCCGTGGTCTTGGACGTGGCCGAAAACCCGTACATCTTGGCCGACCGGTCCGGTTGCTTGACGCGGAAATCCACCGCCGCGATGTCATCCGGAGCCACGCCCACCTGCCAGGCAAGGCTTTCGGCGAAGCCGGGCGATTTCATGTGCCCGCAGACGATCGCCACGGTCAGCGCCAGCGCATCGCCCATGGCCGGATCGGCGGCGGCCAGGTGGCGCACGGCGGTGACGAAGCAGGGCACGCCCACAAAGGCGATGCGCCCGCCGCCGTCGATGGCATCGCGCAGCGCCGTGTCGAAGCTGACCGAATAATAGCGGGTCTTGGCCCCGGCGCGGATTTCGGCTTCGTTGCGGGCGACGGCAAAGTCGAACAGCGCGCCGTCCTTGGCGGGGTGCACGTTCACCACCGCGTCGATCATGCCCTGGCGCATCGCCTCGACCAGCACCCAGGTCGCCATGCCCCCCGAACTGCCCTTGGCGCGGAAATCGGCGGCGGCGGCAAACCCCGCATAGCTGCGCCGCACCCGGCCCAGCCTGGGATCGGCGGGCACATCGGTGCCAAAGACGCGGGTGCCGACGGTGTCCTCGTCGGGGGTGGCATCGGAAAACGGGCAGATGCCGCCCGGCGTGGCATCCAGGGCGCCCGCGTCGGCGACGCTTGCCTGCATCACGCCATCGCGGTTCCGGGTCATGCGGATGGCGCCGGGTGCGCGCATGGCGCAGGCGCCGCATCCGACGCACAGGCCAGCGTCCAGAACCGGCCGGATCTCATCGTGCAGGGAACCGGGCCGGGTTGGGGGCTTTTGTTGCAAGGATACCCTCGGAAGGTTGCTGCGGGACAGGGCGTTCGGCCCGTCTTGGGGTAGTGCCAAGCCTTCCGCGTGCGCAAGGGAAAAGATGCCGAATCCGCTTTGGCGGCAGGGCGCGGATCACGCAAGGTAACGCAGAAGGCACATGCCCGGCAGCGCGGCGCCCGGCTCGGGGCGCAATGCCACGGGCGTGCCGTCCGACAGCGGCAGCGGCTGGCCGGGGGCGGGGGTGATGTCGCGCGGGCCGGCCCACAGGCGCAGGCCGGGCACGGGGGCCATGGTCGCAAGGTCCAGCAGCGCCTCGATCCGCGCGCCCCTTGGCAGGCGCTGCGCGCTGCCGTCGGGGGGCAGCAGCGCCTGGTGGCTGTCGATGCGGCAGGCCCCGCCCAGCAGCGCGCCAAGGTTGCAATCCCACAGGCCCCGGTCGCGCCGGGCCGCGCCGCGGCAGTCGCGGAAGATCATGTCGGGGATGCGCCGCGCGACCATGGACCCATCGTAGATCACCACCTCGTCCGGGCCGGCGCCGTGGAAAAAGCTGCAGCGGGTAAAGGCGATCAGCGCCTGGTCCGATCCCCGGGGGCGGTGGTTGACCACCCGCAGCTGCCCGGCGAATTGCGAATCCGACACCGACAGGATCGGCCCGCGCCCCTCGCCCAGCACCATTTCGATCACCGGCGCGGCGGGGGTCATGCGGTAGGTCTGCGACGACAGGTCCAGGCCGGCGATCTCGATATTGCCCGATGGCCATTCCGAGCGCAGCACCAGCGCCTGCGCGGTCTTGAGCTCGACCCGCAGGCTGCGGATGGTGCAGGCACAGACCCCCCGCGCGTGGTCCGTGCCCAGCAGTTCGACCAGGTAGTTGGGCGCCTTGGGCGCATAGCCCGACACGTCGCAATCCGAGATATGCAGATGCCCGCCCCGGTGCAGCCGGGCGATGGTCACCCAGCCCCAAAGCTTGCAGTTGTGGAACCAGTAATTGAGGTTCTGGTCCGACGAGCGCCCCAGCAGCAGCGTGAACGGGTCCAGGTAGACCCCGCTGTGCACCCGGTCGAACAGGAATTCGGAATTGTTGTTGCCGGCGGACCCGGTGTCGGGGTCGGGCACCATCTCGACCCCGATGCCCCAGCGGCCGCGAAAGGCCATGTCGATGAACTGGTGATCCTGCGAAATGCCGCTGCCGTAGATGCGGGCGAACACCGCGCCGGGCGTGTCGGTGTAAAGCGTCATCCGGGAAATGCGCAGCCCCAGCACCGAATTGTTGTTCCACAGCAAGGGCTCGGACGCATCTTCGGGGTCATAGACCAGCACCGTCGATTGTTGCCCCGCGCCGGTGATGCGCAGCCCGTCGTGGCGGCCTTGCCGCGTGCGCGCCAGCAGCGCGCCGGGGCGCGTCACCCGCAACATTCCCGGCGGCAGCACCAGTTCGGCATGGGTGGCCATGGCCCGCGCGACGGCGCGCGAAAGCGCCTCGGATACGTCGGGCGCGCTGCGCGGGTCGGGCCCGCCGCGTGCCGGCGACAGCGGCGCCACCCCCCACGCGGCCAGCGCGATGCGCCCCTGCGACGGCAGCACGCGCAGCTTCTGGTCCAGCGCATCGCCGGGCAGGGGCAGATCGGGGTCCTTTGCCCCGGGGGGCAGCAGCGCGTAATGGCTGCCATCCGCCAGCGCGAAGGCATCGCCCGGCCCCAGCCCCATGGCCGCCAGCCGGGCCGCAAGGCCGCGGGTCCGGCGCAGCGCGTCGGCGCTTTGGGGGGCCGCGGGGGCGCCGTGTTCCTGCGCGGGGGCGCCGGCGCCCAGCGTCAGCAGCGGGGCGCCCAGAAGCAGGCCCCGCCGGTTCACGGGCGCCGGTCCACGGCGCGCGCGCGCGCCGGCCCGGGGCGGCGGCGCGGGGCGGGGGCGGTCCGGCGGGTCAGCACGATCCGCGACAGGGCCCACCACAGCCCCACCAGGAACAGCGCCGAGGCCGGCGCCGCGATCACCCCCAGCAGCGGGCCGCGCCCGATGATCGGTGCGAACCCGGCCAGGATCACCGCCATCATGCTGATCACCGGCCGGCGCGCCTCGTCATAGCCATCGTCCAGCGCCCGAAGCATCCAGCCGAACAGCAGCATTCCTCCGATCGCCCCGACGTAATGGAAATCGGCGAACAGCTCGGACGGCAACGGCGCGCTGATGTTGAAATAATCAAAGCCCGCCGTTTCGGCGGCTTCCGATCCGGTGTGTTCGTGCTTGCCCGGCCAGACCGACCGCGGCACGAAGAACAGCAGCGCCGACAGCAGCCGGCCGCCAAGCGTCACCCCTTCCTGCGCCACCAGGCCGAACACGTTCACCAGCGCCTGCAGGCCGTCGTAATCGCCATGCATCATGCCCTCGAGCGGCGAGGTGAAGGACACGTCCAGATTGACGCTTTCGGTGCGCCGGTTATAGGCCTGCAGGAACGGGAACAGGCCGAACATCAGCAGCGGCGCGGCGGCGAACAGCACCGTCTTCCAGCGCAGGAACCAGCCCTTGGCGGTGCTCATCAGCACCGCAAGCACAGTGGCGATCAGCCAGAACCGGGGCAGGGCGGGCGGGAAATTGGCGATGCACAGCGTGACGCAAGCCAGCGCCATGGCGGCCAGGGTCCAGTTGTTGCGGATGCGCAGCCGCAGCAGCACATAGCCCGCGATCACCATCGAGGCGATGGCCATGCCCCGCGTCAGCGTGAAGACCAGCCCGTAGGACGCGGTGTTGCCGCCCGCCGCAAGCAGCGCCACCCCGGTGGTGTAGCGCGTGCCGATGAAGGCCGGCACCCCGTAGCTGCGCAGCCCCATCAGCAGGTAGGCAAAGGTCAGCAGGCAGACGATGAAGGTCGCCCGCGCGATGCGGGCGCGCTGCGCCGCCGGAACCTGGGCCAGGGGCGTTTCCACCGGCGCGGGGCGGCTGGCGACCCGGCAGAAATAGCCCAGGGCAAAGGCCACCGTCGACAGCAGCACGATCACCGCCGCATCGGGGATGTATTCGCGCCGCACCGCGTTGTTGATCCAGTAGAACCTGTCGCTGCGCACCTGCATCAGCCCGGCCAGGATGAACCCGTAGGTGGCATAAAGCAGGTAGGCAAAGCTTGTCGCCGAAAGGCTGCGGGCAAACACCGCGTGGGTGAAACAGGCCAGCGACACCAGGAAGCTTGCCGCCAGCAGCGCCGAGGCGAAGGGATGCGCGTCTCCGGCATCGAAGACGACCACCAGGGCAAGGCAATTGAGAAGGTAGAAGGGGATCATCGCGGCTCGGGTCTGTGGACGTGTCCGGGGTCCGGTGGGCGGAAATGCGCATGCGCAGCCGGGGCGGGGCCGGGCCAGGTGCACCCTATCACGATCGGCTGCGCATGCCAGTGCGGCCCGGGCGCCGGCCCCCGGGCCGGGGCAAAAACGGCGCATTCTGCGGCAGCCCCGCGCAAACCGGGCCGGGTCCGCCCGCATCGCGGTTGACCTTGCGCGCGGGCTGGCCCTATGCGTGTTCCCGGGCTGCGGCCCGCTTTTGGCGGCGGCTTGCCGGGCCCTGGCCGCGTCTTCGGCAGAAAGGCGGACATCACATGCGCAGTAGCGGCAAGGTTGCCCTGGGTGCGGCGGCTGTGCTTGGCGCCCTGGTGGCGCTGGAACTTTATGCCCGGATCGGGTTGGGGCTTGGAACGCCGCCTCTTTACGTGTCCGACCCGGATATCGAATACATGTTCGCCCCGGACCAGGACGTGATGCGTTTCGGGAACCGCCAGCGGTTCAACCCCTACGGCATGAGAAGCGAAGACATCCCGCCGGCAAAGCCCGACGGCGAATTCCGCGTGCTGGCGATCGGGGATTCCGTCCTGAATGGCGGCAGCCTGACCGACCAGTCCGAACTTGCCACCTCGCTGCTGACGCAAGACGGCATCCGGGTGCTCAATGCGTCTGCCGGCAGCTGGGGGCCGCAGAACATGCGCGCCTATCTGGACAGGTTCGGGTTGTTCGATGCGGATCTCGTCGTGGTGGTCCTGTCAAGCCACGACGCGGGCGACGTGCCCGGCTTCCAGCCGTTGGACCCGGCGACGCATCCGCAGGCCAGGCCGCTGCTTGCCCTGACCGAGGCCGCCTTGCGCTATCTTCCAAGGTACCTGCCGCGCTTCGGCGCGGGCGGCGCGGGCGGCGGGGCCGGCCAGGACGAGCCGCCGCCTTCCGAAACCGCCCCGATTGCCGCCAGCGCGCTGGACGCCGTGCGCGCGATCGCCGCGCTTCCGGTGCCCGTCTGCATCGTGTTGCACCCCAACCGCGACGAATACCGGGCCGAAAAGCGCATGCCGGGGTTTTTCGCGCTTCGCGATGCGGCCGGTGATGCGACGGTGATCGACGAGGCCCCGTTCATTCCGGCCGAAACCGCATACCGGGACCCGATCCATCCCTCGGCCGAAGGGCAAAGGGCGCTGGCCCGGGCGATCGCGGCCTGCAGCGCCCGGTTGGACCCCGGCGCGGGATAGCCGGCGCCAGACAGGGTCAAGTCTGGGCCAAGTCTGGACCAGATCAGGGGCAGGTGACGTCGAGCACGAAACCGGGGCTGCGCGGTTGCGGGTAGGTGGCCAGCGGCGCATAGGCGCAGCCGCGCTCGTCCAGCACCTGCATCAGGCCGCGCGCGCGCATCTCGGTGCGCGATTCATCCCAAGGCACGTGGATCGCCGCGACGTGAAAGGGCACCCCCCCGCCCGGCGCGGCATCCAGAACGAACCGCGCCAGGGGGCGGAAATCCTCTTTCAGGCGCAGCAGGATGACCATCTTGGCCCAGGCATCCGGGTCATCGCGCAACATCTTCGTCACCGCGCGCGAAAAGCTGTCGTCGTCCATGTCCATCCACGTGCGGTCGAAATAGGACGGATCGACCATGCTGCTGCGGGTCGACAGCAGCGGCGCATAGCGGTGCTGCGCAATCGGCGCGCCCCGGTCCAGTTCCAGCGGCACCAGCCGCAGGGCGCCGTAATACAGCAGCACGTCAGAGGGCGGCATGTCGGCGAGGGTCGCGACCAGGTCCTCGGCCGCGCCTTCTTCGACGGGGGCGGGCCAGCTTGCCGCGTCCCGCAGGGCGGGGCCGACCAGCGCCAGCGCCAGCAGCGCCGCGGTCACGGGGGCAAGGCGGCGCATGGCCGGGTGCAGCGCGGCCTCGGTCGCCGCGCCCGCCAGCACGGCGCAGATGCCCAGCATCCAGGCCACGTGGCGATCGCTGGACGCGGGGTATTTCCCGATCGCCGCAAGCCCGGTGAACACCGCCGACACCGCCACCCCGAAGACAAGCAGCCCCGCAAGCCGCGCGCGCGCATCCCCCCGCAGGCGCAGCAGCGCCAGGATCACCACGGCGCCCAGCACCAGCAGCACAAGGGCGCCTTCGATCCCGAACAGCTTGTAGCCCGCCTGCAGGAACCGCAGCACCGCCCGCAGGTAAAGCCCGCCGTAGGCATCGGGAAAGGACGCGATCTGGATCTCGGTTGCGTGGCTGATCTGCAGGTAGTAGGCAAAGGCCACCGCCACCACCAGCGCGGCCAGCGCCAGTTCCCCCGCGCCGGGGCGGTGCTGCCGCAGGCGCAGCCCCAGAAAGACCGCCACCGCGATGCAGCCGCCCACGATGGTGGACACCCCAAGCAGCATGCCCGCGACGACCAGCGCCGCATCCGCCGGGCCAAAGGCGCGGGCGCGATCGCGGGCCAGCAGCCAGGCGGCCAGCACGGCGAACCCGGCGATGTCGAAGGCATAGAATTTCAGATCGGTGGCCATGAGCAGGAAGCCGTGGCTGCCCAGCAGCACCAGCAGCGCCGCCGCCAGCGGCAGCGGGCGCCGCCCGAAGGCCCCGATCAGCGCCACCAGCACGATGGCCAGGGTCAGCCCTGCCATGATGATCCGCATGCCCTGCACCGGCAGCCCGGAAACCGCGTGGAAAAGCAGGTTGAACAGGGGCGGCGCGGCCTGCTGCGCCTCGGGCAGGGGGCCGAAGGCCTGCGCCAGGCTGTCCAGCGGGTAGTTGAGCAACTGCGAGATCTCGTCGATCCAGATGCCCCGGTCGGTCCAGTAGGCCAGCTGGACCGCCCCGAAGACCAGCACCAGCGCCAGGATCAGCAGGCCGACCGGCCAGGGCAGGGGCGAAGCGGGGCGGGCGGTGTCATCCTGGGGCATGGGGGCTCTCCGAAGGGGCGGGCAGGTCTAGGGGGCGAACCGCCCCAGGGCCGCGGCAAAGGTCTGCCCCAGCATCGAGATCTTGCCGGGCAGACCGTCGATCTTGGTGGGCACGGCGGCATTGGGCGGATAGCGGCGCTGCACCGGCACCTGGCAGACCTTCATGCCGATCTGCCCGGCGCGCACCGTCAGGTAGAACAACAGCTCGTAACGGTCGAATATGTCACGGAAAGGTTGCACCCGGGGGTCCAGCAGGTAGCGCCGCGAATAGCCGCGAAAGCCGTTGGTGGTGTCGGTGAACCAGTGCCGCCCGGACAGGCTGAGCACGGGGGCGTGGATGCCGCGATTGGCCAGCGTGCGTTCCAGCGGGGTGTGTTCGGCCAGCCCGCCGGGCATGTAGCGCGACCCCTGCACGTAATCATAGCCTTCGGTCAGCCGGTCGACCATCTGCGTCACCGCCTCGACCCCGTCCTTGCCGTTGCCGTCGATGGTGACGATGCCGTCATAGCCCTGCTTGAGGCACCAGGCATAGGCCATGCGCAGCTGCGCGCTCAGCTTGCCGGGGCCGGTCTTGGTCAGCAGCGCGCGCACGCCGGTGGCGCGCAGGTGATCCTCGGCCAGCGAGCCGTCGGTCGAACCGCCATCGGCGATCACCACGTCCACCGGCAGGCCCGCGTCATGGATGCGCTGCAACTGGCCGCGGATGCGCTCGCCCTCGTTGATGACCGGGATCACCAGCGCATGGGCGTGGCGCTTGTCGGACAGGACGGCCGCGGTGCTGGCCGGAAGCTGCCAGCTGCTGTCATCAAGGGGGGCGGGGGGCTGGGTCATGATTGGGTCCGTTTCGGGTCCGGTCCGGCAAAGACCAGGAACTTGCTGAGGAAGAAATTGACGAAGAACGACACGCCCGCCCCCGCGATCAGGATGGCCAGCGGCCAGTCCCCGCCAAGGGCGCGTTCCAGCGCGATCACCACCGCAAGCCGCGTCAGCAAGGTCACCACCGACACGGCCAGGTACTGCACCCCGCGCCGGCGCGACAGGGCGGCGCCCTCGCGCCGGAAGGTCCAGCGTTCGTGCAGCGCGTAATTGCCCCCCGCCGCCAGCGCAAAGCCGATGGCCGCCGCCAGCCACAGCGGCAGCCCCAGCAGCTGCGCCGCCGACCAGGCGATCGCCAGGTCGATCACCACGCCCAGCACCGAGACCCCGAAAAAGCGCAGGATTTCCATCTAGACCGCCTTTCCCAGCACCAGCGCATCGCTGGCCCCGGCCAGGCCCGGCGTGGTGGCGCGGGCCAGGTCGAACAGATCGTAGATATTGTCGATCTTGCCGCCCAGGATCGACACCACGCGGCTGCCCTCGGGCTTGCGCTGGTACAGGATCGGGCGCCCGTCGTCGTCTTCGTTCTTGAGCAGCACGGTCTTCACGTCGAACAGCGACCGGCGGTATTCGGCCCCGGCAAGGCAGGGCATGTAACGCTGCGCGTCGCGGATCATGTGGGCCACGCGGCTTTCGGGGCGTTGCCGCGCGAAATGGCCGTAGGCATCGCCCTGCGGGCCGCCATCGACCCAGCTGTCATGGGGCGTATAGCGCACATGGGTCAGCGAATAGAGCCCCTCGGACGGGTAGGGCATGCAGGAAAAGAACGGCCCGTCCATCACCGTGACGCCGATCCGGTCCATTTCGGGCGGAGGCGCGACCAGCGCGATCTCGGCCAGCTCGTGCTTGAGCTGGGCGCGCGGCAGCCCGGCGCGGTCCAGCACCGCGTTGACCTGCGCATAGGTGACGTTGAACGCCTGCCCCGCGCGCAGGGTGCCGGCGCCGGACAGTTCGGCCAGCACGCCGCTGTCGGTGTCGCGCAGCCCCGTGACCTCGGTGCCAAGGCGCAGGTCGACCCCGGCGCGGCGCAAGCGTTCTTCAAGCTGGCGGGCCAGCACGGAATAGTCAAAGGCGGCTTCGCGGCAGGCGAACACCGCCTCGATGCGGCCTGGATCGAACAGCGCCGCCTGGCTGGGCAGCGCCGGTTCGATCGGCGCGCCGATGTCGCGGAACATCCGGTGGAACCGCTTGGCGGGCACCTTCGATCCGCGCCGCGCGATGGCGTAAAGCATCTGGAAATCGCTGACAGCGGCTTCGGGGAAATCCTCGAGAAAGCGGCGGTGCAGCACCATGGACTTGACCGCCGTCAGCGCCGAGCGCGGATAGTGAAACCCGGTGTGGATGCGCGCCTGGTTCACCCGCGAGGCGCGGTTCAGCAGCCGGTCGCCCGCTTCCACAAGGGTCACCCGGCTGGACACCGACGCCAGGAACAGCGCCAGGCAGCAGCCGTAAAAGCCCCCCCCGATCACCAGGAAATCGGCGTCATCCATGCTGGCGGGCATCGGCCTTTTCCCCGGCTGGCAGGGCAGGCTGCGGGGGCAGGCCCTCGTGATCGACGTTCAGGTCCGATGCCACCTGGCCGAACAGGTCGATCCGGTTCACCTCGCGGGCAAGGTTGCCAAGCGCGCCGTGGCCCTGCCGCCCGACGATCTGCTGCAACCCCAGGCTGAGCCCCAGGATCGACACCCCCAGGAAGATCGCCGTCAGGCTCAGCATCATCGACGTGGTCAGCCAGCCCGGCGCCAGGTCGTCGACCACCACCCAGGCCACCAGCACGTAGACCACGAAGAACACCCCCAGCAGCGCCAGCAGCGAGGCCGTGATCGTCACCGCCGTCAGCAGCCCCGGGGCCAGGTGGATCAACAGTTTCTGCACCAGCTGCATCCGCTGCACCATGGTGCTGCCGCGGCTTTGCGCGATGCCCTGCGACGCCTCGAGGAAAGCCAGCGGAAAGCGCGGATCGCGCGGCGGAAAGCGCAGCGCAAGGTCGGGGCTGGGATGGGCCAGCAACTGGTTGAGCATGGTGCGCGGCAGCGCGATGGTCTGCAGATCGCGCGGCCCCACCTTGAACCCGGTCATCCGCCCCAGCACGATCACCGGCGCCCACAGCCCCTGGCGGGCCAGCGCGGCGGGCGGGCGCACCCCCAGGATGGCGCGGTTTTCCGCCACCGCCCGTTCGACCATGGCGACGGGATCGAAAAAGGCGATTTCCTCGCTGCGGGTCAGCAGCACCACGTCGCCGATGGCTTCCTCGGCGGCCACGATGCGCTTGTCGTAATAGCCGCAGCCCGGCTGCACCGCCAGCAGGCGCAGGTTCGGCACGGCCTGCACCAGCGGGAAATAGGATTCATGGGTTGCGGCATCGGCCACCACGATGATCTCGCGGAACCGGAACCGGGCATCCAGCCGGTCGGCCAGCCGGCGCAGCGCGGCAAAGGTATCCGGATCCGTCGACAGGTCGCTGAAGCAGACCGATACCAGGATGTCTTCGCGTCTTGTTGCCTGTGGCATCACAGCCCGCTTTCCCGCCATGCCGCCGACAGGCGCCCGGCGGCGGCGATTGCCCCGGCCAGCCCGTCCGGCGCGCGCTTCATCTCGATCGACACTGCCCGCTCGTAGCCCGACGCCTTCAGCGCGGCCAGCACCGGGGCGATGTCGGTGTCCGGGGCGGGGGCCGGGGCAAGCTGCGGCTCGCTCACATGCACATGGTTCAGCCGCGGCCCAAGCGCGGCCACCCGGTCCGGGACCGTCTTGAAGCTGTCGTTCATCCGCATCGCCCCCAGATCCAGGATCGGAACGATGGCAGGGTGGTCGACGAAGGCCACGAAATCAACGGTCTGTTCCAGGGTATTGAGAAAGTTGGTGCCGTAGCCGGCGGGATTGGCTTCCATCGCGATGCGCGTGCCCGCGGCCTGGGCATGCGCGCCCAGATCGCGGAACAGCGCCGCGGCGATGTCGCGGGCGGCGCCCGGGGCCATGCCCTCGGGGATGCGGCGCTGCCCGGGCGAGCCGAACACCAGGTTGGGAATGCCGAAGCGTCCGGCCAGATCGATGGCCCGGACCATGCCCGCATGCAGCGCCGCGCGGGCGGCATCGTCGCCGAATACCTCTGCGCCGACGACCCCGAACAGCAGCGATTGCATCGACACCAGCGACAGCCCCGCCGCCGCGATTTCATCCAGCGCCGCCGCTGCGACGCTGGCCGAGGGCGCAAACGGGTCCTCGGCGGCGTGAAAGAACAGCCCCGGCGCGATTTCCAGCCCGGTCATCCCGGCCTTGGCCATCGCGTCATAGGCCGCAAGCCGTTCATCCGGCAGCCAGGCGATGTTGGACATCGACATCTGCATCACGGTCATCCTGCGTGGAACCGGGCCAGCGCGTCCAGCACGTCATCGGCGTTCTGAAGATAGCCGCCCTGCTGCCCCCACAGGTCCGCGTGGCGGGTGCGCATGTCCTCGCGGTGCAGCCGGGCGCCGGTCGGGGGCATGTCGCGGCCAGTCAGGCGGCGGTGGATGCGGTCGGCGCGCAGCGGTTCGGTCGCAAGGTGGACCAGGTCCAGCCCCGCCCCCCAGGCCACGCCGATGTCCTGCCACAGGCGCATGATGTCATAATACTGATAGGTGGTTTCGGGGTTGTGGAACTGCGTCGCCGACGCGCCAAGCGCGCTGACCGCCGCGTCCAGCTCGGCGCGGCGCGGCCCCGCATCATGGGCGGCGCGGTCCAGCTTGAGCATCCCGGTGGCGGGATCGGGGTGATAGAGCTGCGCCAGCTCGGCCGCCTGCGAGGCTTCCAGCCCATCGCTCAGCGCCGCCAGCTTGTCGGCGGTCAGCATGCTGGGCATGGGGTTCATCAGGTCGAAGATGAAATTCTTGCGCAGCCCCGGCCCGAACAGCGCCGGCAGCCGCACCACAAGGCAGTTTTCGAACTGTTCGGTGCAGAACACCTCAAGCGCGCGGCGGTTGCGCCCATAGGCCAGCGCCTGCTGAAAGCGGGTGGTGCCTTCGTCATCCTGGCCGGCGAAATCCTCGAGCACCGCGATGGACGAGATCAGCACGAAGCGTTTCGCGCGCGCCTTGCGCAGATCGTCGCACAGCGCGGCGACCTTGCGCGCATCGCTTTCGGGGGCGGTGTTGGCTTCGAACATCGATCCGGGGGCGGCGGCGCAAACCACCGTATCCCAGGGTTCCTCGCCGATGGACATGATGTTGCGGCTGGTGTAGCGGCCCGCGAAATCATGCTGGCGGCACAAGGCGCCGCCGACAAAGCCGGTGCTGCCGATGATGCAATCCCGGCTGTTCGGGCTGGAAGGAATGATAGACAAGAAAAATCCCTATCGTGCGCAAGGTATCTGTCCTTGCCGCCTAGCACACAAACCCCGCAAGCCCAATTGCCTGTTCGCCCGGGCCGGCCTGCGGGGGGCTTGCGCCGACATATCTGCACAGCGATGCCGCGTATCGCCGGAAAACCCGCCGGCCGCGGGCGCCCCCGGGCCGGGGGGCCGCCGCGCTGCGCGCCAAATGCCCGATAAGCCACATTATGTAAGTTCGCCCCGCCTTGGCCCGGCCCGTGGGCGCACAAGGTTAACCGCGCCTTTCGAACAGCCATGCGCGCTATGCCGAAGGTCAGCCGCCTGACGATCAGAGAGGCCTTTCCACCCATCCTCCTTGCCGGAGCGCCGCGCGTTTCAGGGCATCCCGGTGAAGGCGGCGCAGCACATATGCCTGCCCCGCCTTCACCGCCGGACCAGCCCCGGCCCAGAAGGAACCCGCACATGTCACACTTCATCGCAAGTGCCCGCCAGGCCGTGGTCGCCGGCCTGTCATCCCGTCCCCCCGCCCGGCCGCTTCGCCCGCCGGCCCGCGCCGCCAGTCCGGCACGGCGACACGCGCCCCATCGCGTTCGGCCAAGCTGAACCGGGCGTTTGCCCGACGCCTTTTCCCGGGCCATGGCAAGGACATGCCGCGCAGCCAGATCATTCCGTCATCTTGGGCGCTGTTGCCTGAATCAGGACAATATCCCGCCCAAAATTTCCCGAAATCTGGCCCTAGCCGTTTCATCGACGACACCGTGAACACGTGTGTTTCGCATGAAGTTAAATATTGGAAATTTCAATTTCCACCAATATAGGCGCGGTTAATGTCGGCATGGAACAACCCGGGTTGAGGCCTTTCATAAACAATCGGCAACGGGACCTTTCAAATGACGCAGACAACCGAGACGACGGGGGCTTCCACGCAAATGGAAGGCTCTGAAAAACTTCACCTGTCGGATTTCGTGGACCTTTCCTCGGGGACCATCGCCGACGTAAGCTTCACCAATGACGTGCGCATCGTCACATCGCAGGCGGAATTCAAATCCGTCTACGCCGAACTTGCCGCCGGGGCGGGCGGAGTCATCAAGCTGTCGACCGACGGCGGCCCCTATACGCTAAGCCATTACGACGTGCAGGACGAACAGGTGGACGCGCCGGTGATGATCACCTCGCTGACCCCCGAAGATCCGGCCGTGCTGCAATCGGTCTACATGCGCAACCAGGAAAATTTCCACCTGTCCGACCTGCGCATCGAAGAAGACAGCGGCACCCTGGTGACGATCCAGAATGTAACGAATTCAGGCATATACGAAAGCGAATTCGTGTCGGATGCCGAAGGGTCCGGCGGCGTGACCACCGACGCCGGCGGGGCCGAGATCGGCGCATCCGGCGCCGATATCCGCCAGGTCGAGAACTTCAGTTTCGTCGGCAACGAACTGCATCACCTGTTCCACGGCGTCACCTTCCGCGAGACCGTCGGGCTGACCTACACGGGCAACGAGCTGCATTCCCTTCAGGGCGACGGGATGCGCCTGGGCGGCGTGCAGGACGCGCTGATCGAGGACAACTGGTTCCACGACTTCCTGGGTTCGACCCACGCCTACAACCATTCCGATTTCATCCAGATCTGGGGCAAGAACATCTGGCTGAACAACCAGGACATCACAATTCGTTCCAATTTTCTGGACAATTCCTCGGGCCCTGCATATCAGGCGATATTCGGCCACAATGAGGATTACGAAACGAACGGGTTGCTTTTCGAAAACATCGTCGTCGAAAACAATGTGCTCTGGGGTAGTTCATATCATGGCATTTCCTTGTCAGATACATTGAACATGACCGTTTCCAACAATACGCTCATTTTCCTGGAAGACGCCTATACGTTGAATTCCGACGGATCCTATTCGTCGCTGAAAAGCCCCGGCTGGATCGATGTCGACGGCATCGGCGCCCTGGTCGAAAAGAACGTCGGGCTGCGAATCCTTGTCGATGGCGACAACGCCACGCTGACCCACGGCTCGTCCACCAGCACGCTGGACCAGTTGAACCAGTACACCAACCTCATGGTTGGCGAGACCGGCGATCTGCGCGACATCACCCTGCTGCCCGACAGCGAGCTGAACGGCGTCTACGGGTCCAGCCTTCTGTGGTTCGACGAAACCCCCGATGCGCTGATGGCCGTCGCCCGCATCACCCCCAGCCTGTCGGACCGGTCGGTGTACACGCTGGACGCCAGCCTGTCGCGCGGCCCGGACGGGCTGGTCGGCGCCGACACGGACATCCTGTGGACGCTGGACGACGGGCGCACCTTCACCGGCGCGCAGGTCGAGGTCGATTTCGAAACCGCCGGGATGCACGGCTACACGCTGACCGTCACCGGCCCCGATGGCGCAACCGACACGATCACCCGCTCGGTCGAGGTCGAACAGGGGCTCGTGGTCGATCTGGCCATGGTCGACGGCGCGATGGTCAACACCGCGGCGGACGGGCTTGCGATCAAGAACCTGGACACCGTCACGCTTGAAAACGACGGCCTGCGCCTTGGCGAGGCCGACCTTGTCGAAATCGACCGTTCGGTGTCGGACATCTACAACCTCAGCGCCTTCGATTTCTCGATGACCCTGGACCTGGACGAAGGGTCCTCGGGCACGCTGATGATGATCTACGAATCGCTGCAGGCCACCATCGACGAGGACGGCGCCGTCGCGTTCGGCTTCTCGAACGGCGACACCTGGTTCACGGCGCGCTCGGAAGGCGGGCTGTTCGATGACGGCCCGGTGCACCTGAGCTTCGTCTACGACGGCGCGCTGCTGCGGATCTACGCCGATGGCGAGGTCGTGGCCGAAACCGAGGCAAGCGGGTCGACCCAACACGCGCGCTACTGGGGCCTGACCTTCGGAAACCCCTGGAAGCAAAGCGTCGAGGGGCTGCTGTCCAACCTGACCATCAAGACCGAGGCGTCCAGCGCCGAAGAGGTCGCCGGCACCGCCGAGGAACTGGCATCGATCGACCTGCTCCCCGGGTTCATTCTGTCCCAGACCCTGTTCGAGGCCGATTTCTCGTCCCCAGACATCGCCGGCATGACCCTGACCGAAGATGACATCGTGACGCTGGCAAGCGGCGAGTCGGCCGTCATGGTGGCGGGCAGCACCGTCGAGCTGAGCCGGTCCACCGGCTATCTCTACGAGGCGGATTCGTTCGACATCTCGTTGACGGCGCAGCATCTGGACACGGCGACCGAAGGCACGATCCTGTACCTGCACGAGACGCTGTCGCTTTCCGTGCGCTCGGACGGGCGGCTGGCCTTCACCCTGACCACCGACGAGGGCACGCAGATCATCCGCACGCCGGGCATGCCGCTGGCGGACGGGGCCCTGCACGACATCAGCCTGGGCTATGATGCCGAAGCCGGGGTGATGCAGATTTCGGTGGATGGCGAAGTGCTGGTGCAGGGCGAACAGACCGGCCTGACCCCGGCGGTGCAATACTGGGGCATGACCATCGGCCACCCCTGGGCGGGGGTCGAACCGCAGATGGCCGTCACCTCGCTGGGGATCGCCGATCGCCCGATGATCTCGGAACCGACCCCGATCGAACATGACGCGGACACGCTGATCTTTCTTGATTTCGACGGGACCGTGCACAACGAGGTGGCAACCGCCGCCATGCCCGAGGTCACCCGCGGCGCGCTCAGCTATACCGAGGATGACTCCGGCACCTGGGCCCGGTTCGAAGACGGCGCATCCGTCGGCGTATCCCGCTATGTCAGCGACCTGCATGCCCGCGACTCGTTCGAATTCGTGGTCGACATCCGCGACACCGACAACGTCGGCACGGAAACGGTGTTCGAGATCTACGGGGCGCTGGGTCTGACGACCAGCGGCGACGACTTCCACTTCACGATGAAGACCGAAAGCGGAACCGCATCGCTGCACAGCGATTCCGACATCCTGGCCGATGGCGAATTCCACGAGGTCCGCCTGGGCTATGATGCGGAGGCCGGGCGCCTGTCGATGATGATCGACGGCACGGTCGTCGACGAGGTGGCCGCCACCGGGCCGACCGCGGAAGAAAAATACTGGGGCCTGACCATCGGGTCGAACTGGGGCAACGCGCTGGAAGCCGACCTGTCCCATTTCTCGATGAACGAAACGGCGGACTGGCTGACGGTCAGCTGACGCGATGCGGGCGGGCGGGGCGCAACATGGCCCCGCCCGCCGCAAGGGTCGACACCCGGCCCGAAACCAGGCCAGAAATCAGGCCAGAAATCAGACCTGAGATCAGGCGCGCCTTGCGCGACCCCGGGCCAAAATCCCGATCAGAAACGGCTTAACTTGCGCCGGACCTCGGCCTGGCGCGGATGGTGGATCAGCGCGTTGACCTGATCCAGGAAGCGCGCCAGGATCGACCGCATGTCCCAGCGTTCGATCGCCCGGGCCCGGGCCGCCGCCCCCAGCCGGGCGCGTTCGTCCGGGGCATCCAGCAGGGCTTCGACCTCGCGCGCAAGCGCGGCGGCATCGCCCGGCGGCACCAGCCGACCGCAGCCTGTCACTTCTTGCCCCAGCGCGGTGTCGGGATCGGCGGTGGCCAGCACCGGGCGCCCCGAGGCCAGCATGTTGGTCAGCTTTGACGGCAGCACCAGATCCGCCGCCCCGGCGATCTGCGGCAGCAGGTGCAAATCGGCCATGCCCAGAAGATCGCTCAGCCGGTCGATGGGCTGCAGCGGAAAGAAGCGCATCATCGGCAGATCCTGCGCCTGCTGCTGCAGGATCTCGCGCATCGGCCCGTCGCCGCACACGGCGATGGTCAGGTCGGTGCGGTGGCGCAGGCGCCGGGCCATGTCGGGCAGGATCTCAAGCCCCTGCTTGTTGGCAAGGTTGCCGGAATACAGCGCCACATGCGGCGTATCGATGCCCAGCTCGGCCTTGAGCGGCGACACCCCGTCGATGGGCTGCACCTTCGAGATGTCGGCCCAGTTGCGGAATTCGGTGATCCGCCATTCGGCCACGTCCTTGCGCCGCAGGCGCGACAGCATCGGCCCGGAAATCGAACTGACCCTGTCGAAACTGCCCAGCACCGCGTGTTCGAACCGTTCGGCAAGGCGGCCCACAAGGCTTTTCTGGTCCAGCAGCCCGGTGGCAAAGGCGGCCTCGACTTCGAAATCCTGCACATGCAGCCAGGTCGCCGCCCCGCTGAGCCGCGCCGCCGCCAGCACCCCGGGCGCCGAGATCAGCGACGGCGCCACCAGCAGGATCACGTCGGGGCGCTGCACCAGCGCCTTCCACAGCAGCACCGGCAGGGCGCTGAGCGCAAAGCTGAGGTGATGCAGGATGCGGCGCGGCCCGGTCGGGTTGCGCGGCACGTAGATCGGGCAATGCACCGCGCGGGTGCCTTCGGGGCCGCGCCGCCGCGTCCACCAGGGGCGGCGCCAGCCTTCATAGGTGCGCCAGGCCGGATAATAGGGGCGCGCCGCGATGACATGGGTTTCGACCCCGTTGCGCGACAGGTGCTCGGCCATGCCCGAGGAATAGATCCCGATCGCGATCATTTCCGGCGCATAGTTGAGCGAGACGACCAACACCCGCTTCACCTTGCCGTTCGCGCAACCGTCCCGGGGGGTCGTCATTTCTTGTGTTCTCCGCTTGCCCGACGCAGTGTCGAACCGTCGTCGGAATCATCCGGCAACCTGCCTGCCACTGGATTTCCGGCGGCGCTCTTCTATGTCTAGAAAGATTGCCGACGGAAAACCAGCCGCTCGGGGCAGTTTTGCGCTTGTCCCGCCGCCGTCTTGGGCACACACGGCCTTCATGTCCAGAATGAAGGCACAGCGGTGGCGCCCAGGGGGCAGTTTGGGGTGGACAGGCCCGCCTGCCCTGACGCAGGGTCGGCCCGATCCCTCCCCCCTCTCTCCTTTCTCCGCGCGACGAGTGGAATATCTGCGATGACATCCGCCCCCCGGAACAGCATCACCCCCCCGCCGGCGCTGACCGGCCAGCCCGGTGCGCCGGCCGAGCTGACCGTCATCGTGGTCAGCTACAACACCCGCGATCTGACGCTGGCCTGCCTGCGCACCCTTTTCGCCGCCACCCACAGCGCGCGCGCCCATGTGGTGGTGTTCGACAACGCCTCGTCCGACGGTTCGGCCGAAGCGGTGGCCGCGGCCTTTCCGCAGGTCGAGCTGATCGCCAGCCCCGACAACCTTGGATTTGCCCGCGCCAACAACGTGGTGGCGGCGGCGGCGCGCACCGAATGGCTGCTGCTGCTCAACCCCGACACCGAGGTCCACGACGGCGCCATCGACGCGCTGCTGGCCTTTTCCCGGGCGCGCCCGCAGGCGGGCATCACCGGCGGGCGCACGGTGTTTCCCGATGGCAGCCTGAACATCGCGTCCTGCTGGATGCGCATCACCCCCTGGTCGGCGTTCTGCATGGCCACCGGGCTGACGGCGATGTTCCGGGGCAGCGCGGCCTTCAACCCCGAGGGCATGGGATCCTGGGCGCGCGACAGCGTGCGCGAGGTCGACATCGTGGTCGGCTGCTTCCTGATGATCCGCAAATCGCTGTGGGACGAGCTGGGCGGGTTCGACCTGAAATATTTCATGTACGGCGAAGAGGCCGACCTGTGCCTGCGCGCCCGCGCACTGGGCTATCACCCCGCGATCACCCCGGATGCACAGATCATGCATCTTGTGGGGGCGGCCTCGGGCAAGCGGGCGGACAAGCTGCGCATGGTGGCCAAGGCGCGTGCGACGCTGATTCGCGACCACTGGCCGGCCTGGCAGCGGCCCTTCGGGCTGGGGGCCATGTGGCTTTGGGCGGCGCTGCGGCGGGCGGCTTCGGGGCTGCGCGGCGGGGCCGGGGCCGACAGGTGGCGCAGCGTCTGGGCGGCGCGGGGCGACTGGCTGGCGGGCTACCGGGCCGCCGGGCCGGACGGGGACCGCCCCGCATGAACGATGCGCCCCGCCCCACGGATGCCCCCGCCCACAAGCTGCGCCTGAGCAGGGCGCAACGCCTGTGGCGGCTGCTGGGCGCCACGCTGGACCCGCGCGCCTGGGCGCATCTGGTCAAGATCGTGAATTTCTACAACTACACCCATGTGCGGCCGCTGCGGCAGATCCGGCTGGGCGACAGCCCGTCGATCAGCCCGACGGCGGCGTTTTCCTACCCCGAGCGGATCAGCATCGGCGCGCGGGTGCGCATCGGCTTTCGCTGCGTGATCTGGGCCGGGCCGGGCAAGGGGCGGGTGATCATCGGCGATGACGTGCTGTTCGGCCCCGAGGTGATGATCACCGCGTCGGGGTATCGCTATGATGACGGCGCGCCCATCACCGACCAGGCCAGCGACGAGGCCGACGTGGTGATCGGCAACGATGTCTGGCTGGGCACCCGGGTCACCGTGCTGCCCGGCGCGCGCATCGGCGATGGCGCCATCATCGGCGCCCATTCGGTGGTGCGCGGCGACATCCCGCCCATGGCCATCGCGGTGGGCACGCCGGCGCGGGTGGTGTCGGAACGGCGCATCCCCAAGGCGGACCCGGACCCCGGATCCGGCGCGCAATGACGCGCCCGTCCTGGCCCCTGGCGATCTGCCTCGTGGTCCTTGCGGCGCTGGCCGGCACCGCCTTCGGCACGCTGAACGGCTGGACCCATCCCGCCTACCTGACGCTGCGCCGCGAAGCCCGCCTGGCCCTGGGGCTGGAAAAATCCTGGGTGCCCCTGCCCGGCCCCGGATCGACGGGCGCGCGCAGCCCCGTCACCTGCCCCGATCCCGCCACCACGCGGGTGCTGGTGACCGGCGGGCAGTCGAACGCCGCCAACACCAATTCCAGCCGCGCCGCCCTGCCCCCTGATGCCCCTGTCTATGCCTGGTTCGACGGGGCCTGCTGGCGCGGCGAAGACCCGATGCCCGGCGCCGAGGGAACCCGCGGCAGCCTGTGGCCGCCGCTTGGCGAGGCGCTCTCGCAGGGGCTGGGCCAGCCGGTGCTGTTCATCAACGGCGCGGTCGGCGGCTCGCAGGTGGGGGACTGGCTGGACCGGCGGTCGGGCTATCTTGACGCGCTGCTGGGGCGGATCGCGGCGGCGCAGGCCCGGGGCTATGCGCCCGAGCTGATCCTGTGGCACCAGGGTGAAAGCGACGCGAACGTGATGCCCGACACCCCCGAGGGGCGCGCCGCCATGCGCGCCGAATTCGACGCCCTGATCGCGCAGCTGCTTGACGCCACCCCCGAGGCGCCGCTGTACCTGTTCCAGGCATCCAAATGCGTCGGCTCGCGCCGCGCCGATGGCGTCGAGGCGATGCGCGCCGTGCAGCGCGCGCTGGCCGGGGCCAACCCCCGTGTCATCGCCGGGCTGAACACCGACGCCTTCGGCAACGATTTTCGCTGGGACACCTGCCATTTCAACAGCCACGGGCGCGCGGCCATCATCAAGGCGATCACGCCGCAGATCCTTGAACTGCTGCGCCGGGCGCCACCGCACTCTGGCGACGCGGGGCAGAATCCCCTAGAATGACCATCGCCCATGTCGCCGGCCCGGCCCGCGACCAGACAGAGGACTGCCCGCCATGTCCAGAGTCCCCCCGCCCGGACCTTGCGGCCGCGGCCCCCGTCCCGGCCCCTGTCCCGGCCGCCGCGCCGTGCTGGCCGGCCTTGCCGCGCTTGGCGCCGCGCCGCTGCGCGCGGCGACGCCGTCGGGGCCGGTGATCGATGTCGCCGATGACGACGCGCTGCTTGATGCCACGCTGAACGCCGAACCCGGCACGACGCTGCGCCTGGCGCCGGGCCGCTATGGCGCCTTCAAGCCGCGCGGCGCCCGGGGCGCCGCCGGGCAGCCGATCACGCTGATTTCCGCCGATCCGGCGAACCCGGCCCGGCTGGGTTACATGCTGATGCACGACTGCGCCCATTTCGTGCTGGACGGGCTTGTCTTCGACTATCGTTACGATCCGTCGCACAAGATGACCTTTCGCCCCTTCACCTTGCGCGAATGCGACACCGTCACCGTCACCAACTGCCTGTTCGACGGCGACGACATGCAATCGGACCCCTCGGACACCGTCTATCACGGCTATGGCTGGGCGCTGGGGCTAAGCCTGACCAGCGCGCGCGCCATCACGCTGCGCGACAGCGAACTGCGCGGCTTCGGGCGCGGGCTGGTGGTCGCCGACTGCCAGGACCTGACCATCACCGGCAACGACGTGCATTCCATGCGCATCGACGGGATGAACTTTGCCCGGGTGTCGGACCTGCTGGTCGAAGACAACCACATCCACGATTTCCGCCGCTCGCCCGAAGACAAGGGCCACCCGGACATGATCCAGTTCTGGACCCGCCGGACCACCGCCCCCACCCGGCGGGTGACGATCCGGCGCAACCTGCTTAATTCCGGGGTGGGGCCGCTGACGCAGTCGATCTTCATGCGCAACGAAGAGGTCGACACCGGCAACGCCGGGCGCGAGATGTTCTACCGCGATCTGCTGATCGAAGAGAACGTGATCATCAACGCCCATCTTCACGGCATCACCGTGGGCGAAACCCTGGGCCTGACGATCCGCAACAACACGCTGATCCACAATGCGCGGTCCGACGGGGCGACCGACAACCCCGATCTGCACACGCCCCGGATCACCGTCAAGGAAAGTTCGGAACAGGTCCGGATCCTGCGCAACCTTGCCTATCTGGTGCCCGAACCGCAGCCCTCTGGCGGGTGGGAAATCGCGGGCAACGTGCCGATCCAGGACCGCCGCATGGGGCTTTCGACCCATTACGACAAGCTGTTCGTGAACGCGAGCAAGGGCGATCCGCGCGACCTGGGATCGTTCCGCTACCGGCAGGACGGCCCGCTGGCCGGCGCCGGGCTTGGCGCAAGCTGGCTGGACGGCGCGGGGTGATCCGATGGCCGTGACCGACCTGCATTCCGCCCCCCGGGCGGCGCTGTCTTCGGGCGCGCCAGACGCCGAGGATGCCATCCCGCGCGAGCGGCTGAGCCGCGTCGCCGTGGCCTACCTGCTGTGCATCATGCTGCCCGTGTTCTTCCAGCTGGGCCCGCTGGGCATGGGCAACCTGCGGCTGCTGCTGATCATCATCGTCGTGCCGCTGCTGGTGCGGCTGTACCTGGGGCATTTCGGCAAGCTGGTGCTGCCGGACGTGCTGTTCCCGGCCTTCATCCTGTGGACGCTGCTGTCGCTGATGCGCAACAACCCGGACATGGCGATCGAGAACACCGGCTCGACCGGGATCGAATTCCTGGGCGGCTACCTGTGCGGGCGCGCCTATGTGCGCACCCCCGGGCAGTTCCTGCACCTGTGCCGCTGGCTGGCGCTGATCGTGTGCCTGCTGATGCCCATCGCGCTGATCGAGGCGGCGACGGGCCGGCTGCTGCTGGGCGAGATGCTTTCGAAGCTGCCCGGCATGGGGTCCGAAACGCAGAACGTCGGCGGGGCCCGGCTGGGGCTGGACCGGGTGCAGACGGTGTTCGCCCACCCGATCCACTTCGGCCTGTTCTGTTCGGTCGCCGTGTCGATGGTCTTTGTGGCGATGAAGGGCCAGGTGGCGCCGCCGCTGCGCTACCTGCTGGCGGGGATGATGATCCTGACCGGCTGCCTGGCGCTGTCCAGCGGCGCGCTGCTGGCGATGATCCTGCTTGTGGGGCTGGTGACCTGGGCGTGGATCTTTCGGCAGCTGAGCTGGAAGTGGTGGCTGTTGCTGGCGATGCTGGCCTTTGCCTATGTGGTGATCGACCTGCTGTCGAACCGCTCGCCGCTGCGCGTGTTCCTGAGCTATGCCACCATGTCGGCCCATACCGCCTACTGGCGCGCCATCATCTTCGAATGGGGCATGATCAACGTCTGGGAAAACCCGCTTCTGGGGCTGGGTTTCAACGACTGGAAGCGCCCGGTCTACATGATCTCGGGCAGCATGGACAATTTCTGGCTGGTGATCGCCGTGCGCTACGGCATCCCGGCGTTCCTGTGCCTGGCGCTTGGGGTCTTCGTGCCGCTGATGCGGATCATCTTCCGCGATTTCCGCGCCGATCCGCGGCTGGCGCAGTTGCGGCTGGCCTGGGTGCTGACCTTCGTCTGCCTCAGCTTCACCCTGTCGACGGTGCATATCTGGGGCAACATCTTTTCCTTCGTCTTCTTCATGTTCGGGGCGGGGCTGTGGATGGTCCGGGCCGAGCCGCTGGCGCCCGGATCCGAAACCGGCGAGGGCGCGGACACGGGCCAGCCTGCGGGGCGCGCGCCTGCGCGCTATACGCGATTTGCCCCCGATCGCGCCGCTTCGGGGCGCACGGCGCCCCCCGAAGCGGCGCCGCCCACGTCTGCCGCCGGTTTCCGGTTGAGCCGCCGCGCCGGGGCGACTAACACCCAGGCAGACACAAGCCGCCGACCCGAGGCGCCCGGCGCACCCAGGGCCACCCCGGGCCGCGCGCCGCGCCCCGCACGGCATCGCCCCGATTTGCCCGACGTCTGAACCGACAGTATTTTTCCCAAGGATCTTTTCGAATGCCCCATCAGGCCCAAGCACTGACCTTTGACGTCGCGATCGCCACCCGCAACCGCCCCGATGCGCTGGCCCTGACGATCCCGCTGCTTCTGGGCCAGTCGCGCCGGCCCGAAAAGCTGATCGTGATCGACAGCTCGGACGATCACGCCCCCGTGGCGCAGGCGGTCGCGCAGGCCACCGCCGGGCAGGACATCGAGGTGATCGTCGAACATACCGAACGCGGCACAGCCCATCAGCGCAACCGCGGGCTAAGCCATGTGACCGCCGACGTGGTGTTTCTTCCCGATGATGACACGCTGTTCTTTCCCGGCGCCAGCGCCGCCATCATGGATGTCTATGAACGCGACACCGACCGCAAGGTCGCCGCGGTCAACCCGGCGGTGTCGCTTGTCCCGCCCGAGGGCGCGCTGGACGGGGCCGCCTATGACATGTCGCAGGCGCACAGCCGCGAGGCGCGCACCGTCGGCTGGCGCACCCGGCTGGGCCGGCTGATGCCCGACATCAACCCGCGCTTCGTCATCGGGCGCATCCTGGTGGACCGCGCCCCCGATCTGCCCTGGCTGGACGAGCTGGAAGCCAAGCCCGTCGAATGGATGACCGGCTTTCGCATGACCTTCCGCACCGAGGCGCTGCGCGCCGCCGGGTTCGAACCGGTGTTCGGCGGCTATTCCCTGTTCGAGGACACCGATGCATCCTGGGCGGTGACCGAACATGGCTGCGTGCTGGGCACCCGGCGGGGGCAGGTCTATCACCACCGGTTCCCCTCGGGGCGGGCCGACCGCTACGGGCTGGGGGCGATGGGGCTGGCCAACCTTGCCTACCTGATGGCCAAGCACAGCACCGATCGCGGCCTGACGGCGGCGCAGCGCCGCGAGGCCCTGCGCAAGACCCGCAGCTATGCCCGGCTGCGCATGCTGGCGGCCCGGGTGCGGGCCCTGCGCGGCGACACCGGCGCCGCCGAGGACCTGCGCGGCATGAAGGCCGCCTGGCAGGCGATCGACCGTCTTTTCGCCGTGCCGCGCCCCGAACTGGCCCGCACCTATCTGGACATCAAGCGCGAGATCGGCATCGACTGATCCCGCACGGCAACACAGGGGGCATCCGGCCCGGCATGGACGATCTTCACACCGACAGGACATTGCTCATCAAGGCCAAGGGCGGGCTGGGCAACCGCATGCTTTCGGCGATCTGCGGGCTGCTTTTCGCGGACCTGACGGGCCGCCGCCCGGTGATCGACTGGCGCGACGGCAGCTATGCCCCCGAAGGCGAAAACGCCTATCCGCTGCTGTTCGACGCGCCCAAGGACATGGCCGCGCCCGATACGTTCGACGACTGGCAAGGCGCCGTGTCGCCCGCCACATGGCAGGGCAACCTGGATGTGCCCGCCGCCCGCATGGTGCACCGCCACGACCCCTCGGCCCATTCCAGCGCCCGGATCTACCGGCGCTTCTGCACCGACCTGTCGCGGCTGGACGCCCCCGAGGCGCTGGCGGTGTTCTGGTGCTACCTGCCGAAATTCGCCCGGCTTGCCCCGCATCTGCGGCGCGATCCGCGCTTTGCCGGGCGCACGCGCAGCGCCATCATCGCCGATTACCTTGACCGCTATTTCACCCCCAATGCCCGGGTGCGCGCCGCGGTGGATTCTGAAATCGCCGCCATGGGCCGCCCCCATCTTGGGGTGCATGTGCGCTATACCGACCGCAAGGTGCCGGTGCACCGCATCGAGGCCGCGCTTGAACGCAAGCTCAAGGATCAGCCCGATGCGGCGATCTTTCTGGCCACCGACAGCGCCGAGATCGAAGAGCGGTTCGCGCAGCGCTACGGGGACCGGATGCACAGCACCGACAAGTATCTTGCCGCCGATGGCGCGCGCCTGCACGAGATGTTCAGCGGCCCCGAAGGCGTCACCAAGCAGACCGAAGCGGAAAACGCGCTGATCGACATCCTGCTGCTGTCGCGATCCGCCCACCTGGTGTGTTCGCGCCATTCGACCTTTGCCGAAACGGCGATCCTTTACGGGGGCATGACGGGCCGTGTGACCGATATCGACCGGCTGAACGCCAAGGTCGTCATCAAGCGCATCGTGCAGGATTACCTGTGAGGGCGGCGCGATGACTTCTCTGCCGGCCAGCCCGGCCCTGAACAAGGTCATGCGCGGCAACCTGTGTTCGGGCTGCGGCGCCTGCGCGGCGCTGGCGCCGGGGGCGGTGACGATGCGCCTGAGCGGCCCGGGCTACCTGCGCCCCGACCAGGCCGCGCCGGTGCCCGCCGATGCCGAAGCGGCCATCGCCGCCGCCTGCCCCGGCCTTGGCCAGGCGGTCGATGCCGGCACCCGGCGCGACGATGCGCTTTGGGGGCCGTGGATCGCGATGCACCAGGGCCATGCCACCGATCCGGCGCTGCGCCATGCGGGGGCGTCGGGCGGGGCGCTGTCGGGGTTGCTGGCGCATCTGCTGGACAGCGGCGCGGTGGACGCGGTGATCGAAACCACCGCATCCGGTCAGGTGCCGGTGGCCAACGACACCGTTCTGGCCCGCAGCCGCGACGACATCCGCGCCGCCGCCGGGTCGCGCTATGCGCCGTCCGCGCCGCTGGCCGCGCTGCCCGATGCGCTGGCGGACCACCGCGCCAGCGGCCGGCGCTTTGCCTTCGTGGGCAAGCCCTGCGACGTGGCGGCCCTGCGCGCGCTGCAGGCCCGCGACGGCGAATTGCGCGCCGCCATCCCGGTGGTGCTGTCGTTCTTCTGCGCCGGGGTGCCGTCGCAGGACGGGGCGCGCGCGCTGCTGGCCGCGCTTGACGCCCCCGAGGACCGCGTGCGCAGCTTTCGCTATCGCGGCAATGGCTGGCCCGGGCAGGCCACGGCGCAGCTGGACGATGGCAGCGAACGGTCCATGAGCTATCACGACAGCTGGGGCGGCATCCTGTCCAAACATGTGCAGCACCGCTGCAAGGTCTGCGCCGATGGCACCGGCACCGCCGCCGACATTGCCTGCGCCGATGCCTGGGAAGCGGATGCGCGCGGCTATCCCGCATTCACCGAAGCCCCCGGCCAAAGCCTGATCGTGGTGCGCACCGATGCCGGCCAGCGCCTGCTGGACGAGGCCATCGCCGCCGGCGCGATCGCCGCCGCGCCCTTTGATGCGGCCAAGCTGGCGGCAATCCAGCCCGGCCAGCGCGAACGGCGCCGGGCGCTGGCGGCGCGGCTGCTGGCGCTGCGGCTCGCCGGGCGCCCCGCCCCCCGCTACAGCGGGCTGCAGCTTGTGGCGGCGGCGCGGCAGAACCCGCTGCGCCGGAACGCGAAGAATTTCCTCGGCATGCTGCGCCGCGCGCTTCAGGCGCGCGCGCCCTAGCCGCCCACGAACGCCCAGAAGCACGGACAAGGATCCCCCATGGCCCCCCTGCGCATCACGCTTATCATGCATTCGACCCGCTCGGACAATCTTGGGGTCGGTGCCCTGACCGTGGCCGAGGTGGACATCCTGCGCCGCCTTGCCGCCGAGGCCGGGCGCGAGGCCCGCATCACCATCGTCGATTTCAAGGATGCCCGCGCCCCCTATGTCACCGGCGATGACATCCACATCGTCGACCTGGACCGCAGCTTCATGACCCGGCCCGGCGGGTACCTGGCGCTGGCGCGGGCGTCGGACATGGTGGTCGACATCGGCGCCGGGGACAGCTTTGCCGATATCTACGGCAGCGCGCGGCTGAAGCGGATGTTCCTGCTCAAGGCGCTGACGCATCTGGCGGGCACGCCGCTGGTGCTGGCCCCGCAGACCATCGGCCCGTTCACCAGAGGCTGGACGATGCGCGCGGCGCTGGCGTCGATCCGGCGCTCGGCGGTGGTGGCGACGCGCGATGCGCTGTCGACGAAGGCGCTGCGCGACATGGGCTTTTCCGGCGAGGTGGTCGAAGCTTCGGACGTGGCGTTGCGCCTGCCCTACACGCCCCCCGCCCCCCGCCCCGAGGGCGCGCCGCTGCGCGTCGGGCTGAACGTGTCGGGGCTGCTCATGGCCGGGGGCTATGCGGATGGCGACAAGCTGGGCGGGGGCGATTACCCCGACCTGATCCGTCGCCTGATCCGCCATTTCACCCAAACCCTGCCGGGCATCAAGCTGCACCTGGTGCCCCATGTCATCGTCGCAGAAGGGCGCATGCAGGTCGAAGACGACCAGCGCGCCAGCGCCGCCCTGGCCCGCGAATTTCCCGACGTGGTGCTGGCGCCCGCCTTTGCCTCGCCCTCCGAGGCTAAAAGCTACATCGCGGGGATGGATTTCTTTGCCGGGGCGCGGATGCACGCCTGCATCGCCGCCTTTTCATCGGGAGTGCCGGTGGTGCCCATGGCCTACAGCCGCAAGTTCGCCGGGCTGTTCGGCACGCTGGGCTATGACCGCACGGTGGATTGCACCGGCAACAGCGCCGATGCGGTGTTTGCCGCCGTCACCGAAGGCTGGGCCGCGCGCGACACGCTGGCGCGCGACGTGGCCGCGGCGCTGCCCCGGGGCCTGGCCCGGCTTGACGGGTATGAGGCGGCGCTGCGCGGCCTGATCGCGCGGGCCCCGGCGCGATGACTCCGCGCGCGGCGGTCATCATCCCGCACCATGCCGACCCGGTGCGGCTGGAACGCTGCCTTGCGGCGCTGGCCCCCCAGCTTGGCCCGGACATCGAAGCGGTGGTGGTGGACAACGCGCCAAAGTCGCCGCTGCCCGATACGTTGATGGCGCGGTTTCCGGCCATGGGCCTGGTGGTCGAACCCGCCGCGGGGGCCGCCCATGCCCGCAATCGCGGGGTCGCGCAAACCTCCGCGCCGCTGCTGATCTTCCTGGATTGCGACTGCGTGCCCGATCCCGACTGGTTGCAGCGCGCCCTTGACGCGGCGCGCGCGCATCCCGGCGCGCTGATCGGCGGGCGGGTGTCGGTCTTTGACGAAACGCCGCCCCCGCGATCGGGGGCCGAGGCGTTCGAGGCGGTCTTTGCCTTCGACAACCACGCCTATATCGCGCGCAAGGGCTTTTCCGTGACCGCCAACCTGGTCGCGCCGCGGGCGGTGTTCGACACGGTGGGCGGCTTTCGCCCCGGCCTGTCCGAGGATCTGGACTGGTGCCACAGGGCCACCGCCGCGGGGGCGCCGCTGGTCTATGACGACGCGCTGCGCGTGGCCCATCCGTCGCGATCGGACTGGCCGGCCCTGGCGCGCAAGTGGCGCCGGCTGACCGAAGAGGCCTGGGGCCTGCAGGGCCGTGGCCCCGGCGCCCGGGCCCGCTGGGGGCTGCGCGCCCTGGCCATGCCCCTGTCGGCGCTGGCACATCTGCCCCGGGTGCTGCGATCAGATCGCTTGGGCGCGGCGGGCGAACGCAGGCGCGCCGCCACGACCCTGTTCAGGCTGCGAATCATGCGCGGGATGTGGATGCTGGCCCAAGCGTGTCGCCCCGGGCCGCCCTGAACGGGCGCCCCTCATTTCCCTTGCGGGTCGGCGTAATCGCGAAACATTCGCCGCAAAGCCCCGGATCTGTCGCCTATCTGGCCAACAATCTTTGAACTCTCGTGATAATTACGCCATCTGCGGCAGAAAATTCTGTACGTTACGTTAACAGATGCTATCTTTAAACAAAGAAAGTCGTGACATGTATCGGCACCTTCCGGCGGAAGATGTAGTCACATGTATGTTTGGATTATTTGAAAGGTAGGCCCCCAATGAAGGCGAGTCTTATTGCAATCGCGGCAGCCGCAGCGATTTCGGGCGGCAGCGCCCAGGCGCTCACCACGATCAACAGCGCCGTTTCAGCTGCGACATCCACGTCGATGATCAGCACGAACGGGACCGCGACCAACATCGATTTCACGTGGACCGGTGCGCCGACGTCCGGGTATGTGACCTTCGAGGTCGACACCACGTCCTATCTCTACATGGACGAGTACAGCGGTTCGTCGGTTTCGCCGGAATACTCGGCGTTCATGGTCTACGCCGGTGCCACCAACCTGACGCTGGATTACGACCTCTGCGATCACCCCACCGTGCTTGCTGAAATCCAGGGCCGCTGCAACCTGGTGACCAACTACGGCGCATCGAGCGTGATCACGCAGTACGATCTGACCAGCACCACCACCGCCTTTGCCGTGCTGAACCCCGGCACCGAGTACCTGATCGGCGTCGTCGAAGGCGGCGCACCGGGCACCGGCCTGCTGTCGTTCCAGGTGTCGGAAGGCGCTTACGTGCCCACCGCGCCCGTGCCGCTGCCCGCAGGTGGCATGCTGCTGCTTGGCGCACTTGGCGGTGCCGCCGCCCTGCGCCGCCGCCGCAAGGCCGCCTGATCCGGCCAGCGCGCGACGCATCAAGATCTGGAAAAGGGGCCGCAAGGCCCCTTTTTTCATGCGTGCTTCATGCCGCGCAGCCCCTGCCGCCAGCGCCCCCCGAAGGGGGCGCAGGGGTCACGAATAATAGCTGTAGCCGTATTTTTCCTCGGGGAAATTGCACTTGTTCAGGACCACGCCCAGCACGTTGGCATGGGCCGCGATCTCGCGCTCGGACGTGTCGATGTCCTTGATGGTGCTATGTTCGGCCGCGGCGACCAGGATGACGCAATCCACGTGCTGCAGAAAGCCGATGGTGTCATCCCCGACCCGCAGCGGCGGCGTGTCGAACAGCATCAGCGTGGGCGCGTAGGTGTCTTCGATCAGGTCCAGCGCCTGCCCGCAGCGCGGCGATTGCAGCAGGTCGGACGGGTTGGGGCGCGGCCCCTTGCTGGTCGAGATGGCGAAGCGGTCGTTCAGCAGGCAGGCGTTGTCGGCCAGCTCTGCCTCGCCGCGCAGCACCTTGCTGACATCCTGCGCCCGCTTCAGCCCGATCTTTGCCGCCAGGCTGGGCCGGCGCAGGTCCGCTTCGATCAGCACGGCCGAGACGTCGTCGCGCCGGGTCATGCTGAACCCGAGGTTCAGCGCCATGGTGCTTTTGCCGCAGCCCGCCGTGGGCGAGGTGATCGCCAGCCGCTTCCAGCCATTGGTCCGCATCAGCTTGAGCACCCGGGTGCGCAGCACGTCGAAGGCGGCGAAATCGTCCTGGTGGCTTGTCTCGGTCCCGCCGACCAGGCGCATGCGTTCCATCTGCGCGCGCTCTGGCGCATGCCGGGGCAGCGCGTCCCAGGTGGGCGCGGCGGTGCGCCCGGCGGACCGGTGCGACACGGCCGGGGTCGTGGCGTTGCGGGATGCACGCGCCTTGGCAATCGCGGCCTGGATACGTTCCATGCGAGCTCCTTCAGGATTGCAGTGCGCCAAGCGCGTTGCGGGCGCGGGCGATGACCATATCGAAGGCCTGGCCCAGCGGCATGACCTGGCTGTCGATCAGCCACAGCCCGCCGCCCACCAGCAACACGATCACCGCCGTCGTGCCCAGGGCCGCCCTGCGGCGGCGCAGCACCTGGTCGCGGGTATGGATGTAGGGCACCGTCGCCAGCGCCTCGATGCCAAGCTTCGCGGTGATCTCGGAGGGGCGGCGCACCGTGCCGTTGAGCAGCTCGAACAGCGCGATCAGCGCCATGCCCAGCACCAGCCCCGCGCCGACGCCCCCCGCCATGAGCACCGGGCGGTTCGGGCTGACCGGTTCGCGCGGCGCGATGGCCTGTTCGACAAGGGTGATGCGCTGGCCCTTTGACAGGGCTTCGATCATGTCGCCGGTTTCGGCCCGCGCCTGGTTCGCCACCGCCCGGTTGTACTGGGCCTGCAGGTTGGCATAGTCGCGCTGCATCGCGTCCAGCGTGACGGAATTGCCCGGCGTCCGGCCGATCGTGTCGGCCAGATCGTCCATCCGCGTTTCAAGTTCCTGCCGGCGGCGCTGGATGTCCGAGATCTGGCTTTCGATGTCGGCCAGCTGAATTTCGAACGGGCTGGGCGGGGCGGCCCCCTCGGGGGCATCGGCATCGCGCTGGTCCGCCGCGGCCTGCTGTTCGACCACCGTCTGTTCCAGCGCCGTGATCCGCGCCTTCATCAGTTCAAGGCGCGGGTTCGTTTCGGCCAGCACCACCCGGGCGTTGGCATAATCGCGCCGCAGCTGCGCCAGCTGCTGCATTTCGGCGGTGGCCGCGCTGCCGATTTCGGCATCCGGCACGCTGCCGGTGTTCTCGAACAGGTCGATCAGCCGCGTGCGCCGGTCTTCAAGGCTTTGCTCTTCGCGGTTAAGCTGCGTCAGCCGTTCCTGCAGCGATGCCTGCTGCGTGCGGCGGAAATCCAGGCTGTCGGGCAGCGCATCAAGGTTCTGTTCCTGGAAGGCCAGCATCCGGGCCGACAGGCGCGACATTTCCTGGCCCAGGCGGTCGACTTCCTGGGTGAAGAATTCCAGCGTCTGGCCGGACACGGTGGTCCGCATCCGCACGTTCTCGCTAAGGATCAGCGTCACGATCTCGTTGGTGACGCGCGCCGCCCGCTGGGCATCGGAATCGCGGAAGCTGACGTTGACCAGCATGGCGTTGCGCCCGCCCCCCGACAGCCCGATCACGATGCGGTCGCGCAGGTCCGCCACCTTGTCCGAAGCCGACATCTGCGCGTCTTCGCCGCTGTAGATGGTCATCCGGTTGGCAAGTTCGAGCAGCACCTCGCGGGTGAGGATGCGCTGTTCGATGATCGATATCTGCTCGGCGGCGTCGGTGCGCACGGTCGAGGCGGCCAGCTCGTCGGGGATCTGTTCCGCCTCGACGATCATGCGGGCGCCGGATTCGTAGACCGGGGGCAGGGTCGCCGCGAAATACAGCCCCGCGCCCCCCCCGATGACGACGAAGAGCATCAGCAAGGGCAGGCGTCGCAGGAAGCTGCGCCAGTAGAAACTCAGGTCCATGCGCGTCAGTCCACTCTTTTTTCGCTGCCCAGCCACATCGCGCCCGGGCTGGGATCGACAAGGCGCGGGGCCGGCACGTTTTCCCCGCCGAAGAACATGTCATCGTCCAGGATCGCCTGGACGTTGTCGTGATCGACCGTCTCCAGCTCTGCCGCGAAGGCATAAAGCAGCGCCATCTCGGCCAGCTGGTTGACCAGGCGCGGCACGCCATGCGTGACCTTGGCGATCGTGGTGATCGCGGCGTCGTCGAACAGCCCGGCGCCGCCCCCCGCCGCTTCGGTGCGGTGGCGGATGTAGGCGCGCACCTCGCCGGGGGACATGGGGCCCAGATGCGCCGCCGCGGCCACCCGCTGGGCGAATTGCGTCATGTCGGGGCGGCGCACCATGTCCCGCAGTTCGGGCTGGCCGGCCAGCACCAGCTGCAACAGCTCGTCCGGCCCCGAATTGATGTTGGTCAGCATCCGCAGCTCTTCGAGCGATTCGCGGCTGAGGTTCTGCGCCTCGTCAAAGATCAGCACCACCCGGCGGCCGGCGGCGTATTCGCCGATGAGGAATTTCTGCAACCGGTCGAACTGGGCGACATAGCCTTCGCCGGACCCGAATTCGAGCCCCAGCGCCTGCAGCACCCATTGCAGCAGCTCGCCGCGGCTGCCGTGGGCGTTGGTCACCAGCCCGACGGTCAGTTCGGGCCCCGAGCTTTCGATCAGGTGGCGCAGCAGCGTGGTCTTGCCCGCGCCCACATCGCCTGTGACAAGCGTCACCGGGGCACAGGTCATCACCCCGTATTCCAGCATCGTCCAGGCCCGGGTATGCGCCGGGGACCAGTAGATGCAACCTGGATCAGGAGCCAGCGAGAACGGCCGCGTCTTCAGGCCGAAATGCTCAAGATAGCGTTGCAGTTCGTTCATCAAGTCACCCGGGGTTCGCAGACATCGCAAACGCCCGTCCGCGCGGCTTCGCGAACGGGGCCGATGCCTCGCGGTGCTCTTCTTAGCGGCTGGCCAGCGCCGAAGCAACGAAACAGCCGCTTCGGCCCGGGGCCAGGGGTCATCTTTGTCGCAACTGGATCACCTCTGTGCCATGGTCGCGAAATCGTTACGCCACAACAGAATGCACCCTGCAGGCACTTTGCCGCGAAAATGGCCGTGAACGGCCCTGCGCGTGCCGTGGTTTCGGTCGACATAGCAGAGCGATCTCCTGTAGATCACTTTCCAAGCGGTGGCCTATGACGCCTCCCTCTGATAACCAGTCCGCCGCCAGCCCGGTGCACACTTATTGCAAGATTGCCCATGACCAGAATGTTCCGCCTCATCCCTGTCCTCGGACTGTCCGTCTTTCTGCTTGCGGGATGCCAGAGCGACGAGGAAAAGGCCGAGGGTTTCTACCAGTCCGCCCTGGGCTACCTTGAACAGCAGGACATGGACCGCGCGCTGATCGAGCTGCGCAACGTCTTCAACCATGACGGGTATCACAAGGATGCCCGGGCGCTGTATGCGCGGCTGCAGATGGAACGGGGCAACAGCTCGGAAGCCTACGGGCAATACCTGCGGCTGATCGAACAATACCCCGACGTCGCCGAGGCGCGCGAGGCGCTGGCCACCATCGCGCTGGAACGGCGCGACTGGGAAGAGGCGATCCGCCACGGCGAGGCCGCCATCGCGCTGGAACCGGCGCGCATCGGCACCCGCGCCATCGCCGCCGCGCTGAACTGGCGCGCCGCCGCGCTGGCGCGCGACGGCGAAGGCCAGAGCGCGGCGGTGGCCGACGCCCGCGCCGTGCTGAACGAGGACCCCGCCCAGCAGGCGGCGCGCCGCGTGGTGATCGACTCGCTGCTGGTGGCCGATGACGGCGAGGCTGCGCTGGCCGAAGTGGACGAGGCGCTGAAATTCGCCCCCGATTCCGGTGAATTCAACGTCCTGCGCGGCCAGCTTCTGGCGCGGCTGGGGCGCACCGAGGATCTGGGCGCGCAGCTGCGCAAGCTTTACGAGCTGTTCCCCGAAAACGAAGCAATCCGCGGCGATCTCATCCGCTGGTATCTGGCCCGGCAGGATTTCGACGGCGCCGAAAGCTTCCTGCGCGCCGAGGCGGGCGCGCCGGGCGTCGATGCCACCGGCAACCTGACCGTGGTCGACCTGCTGCGCCGCACCCAGGGCCCCGAGGCCGCCGGCGCCGAACTGGACGGGCTGATCGAGGCGGCGCAGGGCAGCGCCCCGGCGGATCTGTACCGCGCCATCCGCGCTTCGATCGATTTCGACGGGGGCGATCGCAATGGCGCCATCGCCACCATCCGCGCGGTGCTGGACGACGCCGATGCCAGCGACCAGACCCGCCGCATCCGCATCATGCTGGCGCGGATGCTGGCCGCCAGCGACAACCCGGTCGGCGCGCGCGAGCAGGTCGAACAGGTGCTTGCCGAAGACCCCGGCCAGGTCGAGGCCCTGAAGATGCGCGCCGCCTGGCTGGTGGCCGACGACCGCCCGGGCGATGCGGTGATCGATCTGCGCGCCGCGCTGGACCAGGCGCCGCGCGACAGCTCGATCCTGATGCTGATGGCCGATGCCTACCTGCGCGACGGCTCCGAGGGGCTGGCCCAGGAACGACTGTCGATGGCGGTGCAGGTGTCGGAAAACGGCGCGCGGGAATCCGTCGCCTACGCGCGGTTCCTGGTTCCGCGCAACCGGCTGCAACAGGCGGAAACCGTGCTGACCGGCGCCCGCCAGCGCGCCCCCCAGAACGTCGAGATCCTGGGCATGCTGGGTGAAATCTACCTGCGCCAGCAGAAATGGCCGCAGGCCCAGGGCGTGATCGACGCGCTGCGCGACATCGACGACCCCCAGGCCGCCAACCTTGCCCGCGTCTACCAAAGCGGCATCCTGCTGGGGCAGAACCGCATCGACGAGGGGCTGGACTACCTGCGCGCCCAGATCGACACCGAAGGCGGCGGCGATCTTGCCGCGGTGATCCAGCTGGTGCGCACCCAGGTCCTGACGGGGCGGTTCGACGAGGCGCGCGGCTTCATCGACGACGAGCTTGCCAAGCGCCCCGACAGCATCCCGCTGCAGCTGCTGAACGCCAACATCCTGGCCCTGCAGGGCGATCTGCAGCAGGCCGAGACCATCTACCGCGACCTGCTGTCGCGCCAGCCCGACATCGAACCGGCGATCCTGCAACTGCAGGCGCTGCTGCGCGCCACCGACCGCACGGCCGAAGCCGAATCGCTGGTCGAGGACAGCATCAAGGTGCTGCCCCGGTCCCGGCGCCTGCGTCTTCTCGAAGCCTACCGGCTGGAAAAGCAGGAACAGTACGAAGACGCCATCGCCCTTTACGAAGAACTTTACGACGAGCAAAGCTCGGACGTGGTGGTCGCCAACAACCTGGCCTCGATGCTGTCGAACTACCGCGATTCTTCGGATGACCTGGAACGCGCCTATGCCATCGCGCGGCGCCTGACCGGCAGCGACGTGCCCGCCTTCCGCGACACGCTGGGCTGGATCCTGTACCTGCGCGGCGATATCGAAGGCGCCATCGAACAGCTGGAACCCGCCGCCGAAGCCCTGCCCGAGGAAGCCAGCGTCGCCGGCCACCTGGGCGTGGCCCTGACCGCCGCGGGGCGCGCCGAAGAGGCGCGGGCGACCCTGCAGCGCGCGCTGGACATGGCCGGGCAAGGCGACGCCACCTGGAAAACCCGCGCGCTGGAAGCGCTGCAACAGCTCTGATCCCGCCCCGCCCTGTTGCACGGCGGGCACGGGCGGCGGGCCTGTCGCATTGACTGGATCGGCACGCCGGTAATTCTGCCCTATGCTCGCAGCCGAGCAGCCTGAACAGAGAGTTTTCCAGATGTCGATTGTCCGCGCCCTGATCGTGCTGAGCCTTGCGGCGCTGGCGCTGATCGCCCCAGCCCAGGCCGAGGCCCAGGGAAATTACGCCATTCGCCCCGGCGATACGCTGCGCCTCGAGGTGCTCGAGGACGACACGCTGAACCGGAACCTTCTGGTCCTGCCGGACGGGCGCGTGTCGGTGCCGCTGGCCGGCAGCATCCCCGCCGCCGGGCGGACCCTCAGCCAGGTGCAGCGCAACATCGCGTCGGCGCTGGCGGACAGCTTCGCCCTGCAGCCCACGGTCTACGTCGGCATCAGCGCCCTGGCCGATATCCCCGAGCGGGAAATCGAACCCATGACCGTCTACGTGCTGGGCGAGGCCGCCAATCCCGGCCGCGTCGAGGTCGAACCCGGCACCACCGTGCTGCAGCTTTTCGCCCAGGTCGGCGGGTTCAGCAGCTTTGCCGCGCTCAAGCGCATCCAGCTGCGCCGCGTCGATCCGCGCACCGGAACCGAAACCATCTACAAGCTGAACTACGAGGACATCCAGGCCGGGCGCAGCCCCAACGGCCTGGTGCGCCTGGCCCCCGGCGACGTGGTCATGGTGCCCCAGCGCCGCCTGTTCGAGTAAGTCACCATGCGCACCCCCCGCCGCGTCCGGACCTGTCCGAAGGCCGGACACGAGGCCAAGAACGAAGCCCCCCGCGCCCGTCCGGCGCTGCGGGCCGGCCTGCCGGCAGCGGCCCTGCTGGTCGCCGTCATGATTCCCGCGCTGCCGCTGATCGCGCAGGAAGACGGCGGCATCGAGCTGCGCGCCACGCTGACGCAGCGATTCGAACGCCTGACCAACGCGTCCCTGGACCCCGACAGCGACGGCACCACCCTGCGCAGCAACACCGGCCTGGGCTTCGTGCTGACCAGCGGCACGCGCCTTGACCGGGTGACCCTGGGCTTTGGCGGCAGCCTGCGCCGGGTCGATGCCCCGCTTGATGTCGACAGCACGGATTTCGGCTTTGAATCCCCCTATGCCAACCTGCGCTATGCGCGCTCGGTCGGCGATGCCAGCTTCGAAACCGGGATCGGCGTCAACGTCGAGGACATCTCGTACCTGGAATCGCTGGGCCTGACGATCGTGGAAACCGACACCGACACCGACACCGTCGATGACACCCCCGTGGTCGACCTGGACGAACGCTACGGAACCGGCACCCGGCGCCGCATCCGCGCCGACGCGGCGCTGCGTTTCGGCATCGACGGGCCCGCCGAGCTGGGGCTGTTCGCCAATGTGCACAGCATCCGCTATTCCGATGCCGGGTCCAGTTCGGAAGACAGCGACAGCTACGGCCTGCGCGGGCTCTTGTCGCTGGCGCTGGCGCCGGACCTGACGCTGGACGGCGGGCTGGGCTACAGCCAGTTCCGCAACGACAGCGACGGGCAACGCGACACCTGGACCATGAACCTGGCCCTGGCCCGAAGCCTGCCCCGGGGCACGCTGTCGACATCGGTGCGGCTGACCCAGACCGAAGACGGCACCCGCAGCACCGCCGGGCTGGGCTGGGTGCAGCCGCTGCCCGAAGGATCGGCGCGCGCCTCGATCGGGCTGACCCGGGCCACCAACGGCGACCTGGGCCTGAGCGGCGCCCTGCACTGGGACCGGTCCCTGCCGGAAGGCGACGTGTCGGCATCGCTGGGCCACGGCTATGCCGCCAACGACGACGACCGCGAAACCATGTACACCAATGCGGCGCTGTCGCTGTCGCGCCCGCTGACCCGGCTTACCTCGCTGGACCTGGGGGTGGCCTATGTCCAGAACGAGATCGTCGACACCGACACGTCGAATCGCCAGGGCGAGATCAGCGCCGGCATCAGCCACCAGCTGGGGCACGACTGGAGCCTTGGCGCGGGGTACCGCCACATCGAGCGGCGCGAGAACGATGCGGACTGGGCCGGCTCGGATAACTTGTATCTCAGCATCGGGCGCAGCTTTTCCGTGCGTTACTGACGGGCCTGCCTGCGAAAGCGTGATCTGCACGGCGCTTGCGCCGCGCTTCGGCTCTCGCTCTGAAGGGCACAACCGGCTAGACTTTGCCCATGCCGCAAGCGGTCCGGGTCAGTCCGGCCCCTTCCCGTTTCCGAGATGACAAAGGGTCCCGTTCCGTGTCCAGTTCCGCCACCGCCTCCAGGCTTCTGTCCACGCAGGGCATCACCCCCGCGGGTGTTGCCGCCTTCGCCCTGCTTGTCCTTGCCGCGCTGCCGGTGTTCTGGCTGGGCTTCCAGTCGCTGGCCGCCGCCTGGTCGACGCCCGAATACAGCCACGGGCCGCTGATCCCGCTGATCTCGCTTTACCTGTTCCTGCGCGAGCTGCGCCACGCCCCGCCGCGCGATCCGGGCGCGCCCGTCACGCGCTGGCCGGGGCTGGCGGTGATCGGGCTGGGGCTGGGGCTGGGCATCCTTGGCAACCTGGTGCGCATTCCCGACGTGGTGACCTATGCGTTCATCATCTGGGTGGGCGGGCTGGTGCTGACGGTGATGGGCTGGGAGCGCGGGCGCCGCCACCAGCTGCCGGTGCTGCACCTGGTGTTCATGCTGCCGCTGCCGCAGTTCCTGTACTGGCACCTGACCATCGCGCTGCAGCTGGTCAGCTCCGAGCTGGGCGTGTGGTTCATCAGGCTGGCGCAGGTGCCGGTGTTCCTGGAAGGCAACGTGATCGACCTGGGCGTCTACAAGCTGCAGGTGGCCGAGGCCTGTTCGGGGCTGCGCTACCTGTTCCCGATCCTGTCGTTCAGCTACCTGACCGCGATCCTGTATCGCGGCCCGTTCTGGCACAAGGCGCTGCTGTTCGCGACCGCCGCACCGCTGACGGTGTTCATGAACGCCTTCCGCATCGGGGTGATCGGGGTGCTGGTGAACCATTTCGGCATCGAGCAGGCCGAGGGTTTCCTGCATGTCTTCGAAGGCTGGGTGATCTTCGGCACCTGCGTGGCGCTGCTGTTCCTGCTGGCGGTGATCCTGCAGCGCACCACGCGCAACCCCAAGACGCTGGCCGACACCATCGATCTGGATTTCGACGGGCTGGGCCACCAGGCGGCGCGGGTGCTGCGCATCCCGCTTAGCGCGGGGCTGCTGGCGGCGGCGCTGCTGTCCACGGCGGTCTCGGCCGCCTGGCTGCTGGCCCCCCCGCCCGAGCGCGAACGCATCGTGCGCGAGAACTTCGCCCATTTCCCGCGCGAGATCGGCCAATGGCGGGGGCTGTTCTCGTCGCTCGACCAGGCCACGCGCGATGTGCTCAAGGCGTCCGATTACATCAACGTCACCTATTCGGCCCCCGGGGTCGCGCAGCCGGTGAACTTCTTCGCGGCCTTCTACCTGTCCCAGACCGAGGGCGCGGGCATCCATTCGCCCGAGGTCTGCCTGCCGGTGGGCGGCTGGGAGATGTTCTCGCTGGACACGGTGCCGGTGACCATGCCGGGCACGGCCTACGGCGATTTCATGGTCAACCGCGCGGTGATCCAGAAGGGGCTGACCAAACAGATGGTCTATTACTGGTTCGAACAGCGCGGCAGGCGCATGACCAACGATTACGCGGTCAAGGCAAGCGTGGTCTGGGACGGGCTGACGCGCGGGCGGGCCGACGGGGCGCTGGTGCGCTTCGTCACCCCCATGGGCCGCGGCGAAACCGAAGCCGCGGCCGAGGCCCGGCTGCAGGGGTTCATGGCCGAGCTGCTGCCATCCCTGCCCCGCTACATCCCCGAATGACGCCGAAACCCGCATGAACGACATGCCCCGGGCCGAAACGGAGGCGGCCCGCATGAGCGGGGCGCGGCGGGTCTGGATCGGCCTTGCGGCCGTCTTCGCGCTGATCGAGGCGGCGCTGGCGGGGGCCGATGCGGGGCTGTGGGGCAGCCCGCTGTGGCGCCCTCTGGCCTATCAGTACGGCGGGTTCTGGGCCGGCCTGCTGCACGGCTGGCAGCCCAACTATGCCGGCCAGCCGCTGGCGATGTTCGCCACCTACCCGTTCCTGCACGCCGGCTGGCAGCACCTGGCGGGCAACCTGCTGGCCTTCGGCTGGCTGTCCGAGCAGATCGGGCGCAGCTTCGGCGCGGCGCGGCTGGCGGCGCTGCTGGCGATCTCGGCGCTTGGCGGGGGGCTGGGATTCGGCCTGCTGACCGCAAGCCCGCGCCCGATGGTGGGCGCCTCGGGCGCGCTGATGGGGCTGATCGCCGCCTGGATCGCCGCCGAGGCGCACCAGATGTCACGCCAGGGGCTGCCCCGCGCCCGCATCCTGCGCATGGCGGGCGAACGCGGCGCGGCGGTGCTGGCCCTGAATGTCCTGGCCACCTGGGTCGAGGCGGGCGGGCTGGCCTGGGAAACCCACCTGGGCGGCTTTGTCGCCGCCGCGCTGGCGCTGGCGCTGATCCCGGCGATCAGGCCCCTGCCCTGACGCCCTGCCCTAGCGGCCCGTGCAGCGGCACACCACCGCCACCGTGGCCGCAAGCAGCGTCAGGTCCTGGCGCAGCGACAGCCGCCGGTCATACAGCGTGTCGAAGCTGGCGCGCGCGGCAAAGCTGCTCTGGTTGCGGGCCGCCACCTGCCACAGGCCGGTGACACCGGGGCGCAGGCGGTAATAGGCGCGCCCCTGGTACAGGCTGCGCTGGCTTTCCATCATGGGGCGCGGGCCCACCAGGCTCATGTCTCCGCGCAGCACGTTCCACAGCTGCGGCAGCTCGTCGAGCGAGGTCTTGCGGATGATCCGCCCCACGGCGGTGATGCGGGGATCATGGCTCAGTTTCTGGGTGTGGTGCCATTCCTCGCGCGCGGCGGGGTCGGCGGCCAGGTGTTCGGCCAGCAGCCGGTCGGAATCGGCCACCATCGAACGCAGCTTCCACATCCGGTAGAGCCGCCCCCCCCGGCCCACCCGCATCTGCGTGTAAAACGGCGCGCCCCCGTCGCAGGCCACCGCGATCACCAGCGGCAGCAGCACCGCCAGGATCGCCGGGGCCGCGATCAGCACCAGCGCAAGATCAAGCGCCCGCTTGCCGATCCTGCGGTAAAGCCCGGCGCGCGCTCGGCCCGGGGCACGGGCATCCCTTCGGGCGTCCGGGCGCACGCCCGAACGGGCGGCCTGCGGCGTGTCACATTCCATGGCCATGGGATACGCTCCTGCGATGCAAGGTCATTTCGGGCCCGAAGGCCGCGAGGACGCGGGATCAGCTGTCTTGCAGCCTCGGCTTGTAGAAAATCAGGATGACGGCCACCACCGCCGGCCAGGCCGTGCACAGCACGTAACCGATGGCGACATGGACCGGGGTTCTCACGCCCTTGAGGCGCTGTTCGCGAAAAGTCATTATCAGGGCCGCGGCGGTCACCGCGGCATAAATCATCAGGACAACGGTCAAGAGCTCCATGCAGTCACCTGCCTGTTTGCGCGTGTGCGACGAATCGACGTTGCGGACCGGACACGGAGGCGATCCCCCCCGAAGACTGTTTCAACCGCAGCATCAATTGCGAGGTAGCAATCGGGTCTGTTCGAAATCAAGCTTAATTGAGGAGATTTAACGGCACGGTAACCATGACGCAAAAAAAGCGCGAAGGAGCACTCAACCCCGAGGCGAACTTCCAAAAAACAGGCAATACGGGAAACCGGGGCGCGAAACGTCCGGTCAGGAAACCGGGTTGCCCACCTCGGGGGGGTCGGCTCGGACGGGGGCGCTTTGCCCCGGGCGCAGCTTGCCGAAGACCCGGTCATAGGCCGCCAGAAGATGCGGGACGGACGCGCTCCAGGACAGGGATTCAAGCACGCGTGCCCTGCCCCGCAGCCCCAGGCGCCGGCGCAGGTCCGGGTCCTGGATAAGCTGCGCCAGGCAGCGGGCGAAATCCTGCGGATCGTTGGCGCGCGCATAAAGCGCGGCATCGCCGGCGCTGGCGCGCCCCTCGGTCAGGTCGAACTGCACCAGCGGCTTTTCCAGGGTCATGTATTCCATGACCTTGTTCATGGTCGAGATGTCGTTCATCGCGTTCTTGGGGTCGGGCGCGACGCCGATGTCGATCTCGTTGAGGATCGCCAGCAGCTCGTCGCCGTAACGCGCCCCGGTAAAGGTCACCCGGTCCGACAGGCCGCGCGCCGCCACGTCGGCCTGCACCGCCGACAGGTGCGGGCCAAAGCCCACCACCACCAGGCGCACGTCGTCATGGCCCATCTCGCGGCCCAGCAGGTCCAGCGCCTCGATCAGCAGGTCCATGCCTTCCTGCTGGCCGATCACCCCGACATAGCCCAGCACGGTTCCGGCGCCCTGGCGGATCGACGCATCGCCCGGGCCGGGCTGGAACTTGTCGATGCGGGGCGCCGAGCGCACGGTGAACACGTCCTCGGGGGCCATGCGGCCGCGTTCGATGGCGATGCGGCGAAAGCTTTCATTGGTCGAGATCGACACGTCCGCCACGGCGAAGGTCAGGCGTTCGAACAGCAGCATGATGCGCCACAGCAGGCCCCGCTTGCCGAACTTGGCCTCGAACAGTTCGGGGCAGACATCGTGATGGTCGAACAGGTAGCCCACCCCGGCGGCGCGGTAGCGCAGCGCCAGCAGAAAGATCAGGTCGGGCGGGTTGCAGCCGTGGATCACGTCGAAGCCGCGCTCGCGCCGCACCACCCGCGCCAGCCGGAACCAGTGGCGGATGGCGTGCAGGTATTCGCGGGCATAGGCGACGGCGCCGGAATGCGCCTCGGGCGGTTCGGGGTGGCGGTAGATGTGCACGCCCTCGATCTCTTCGTAGGGGGCATCCCATCCGCGCCCCATCGGGCAGATCACGGAAACCTCGTAGCCGGCCTGCACCAGCGTCGTCGCCTCGAGCCACACACGCCGGTCCAGCGGCACGGGCAGGTTCTCGACGACGATAAGAATGCGGCGGGGTGTCGAAGCTGACATCAGAAGGCAAAGGTCCGTTGAAACAAATGATCGGGTGCGGGCAAGGGTCGCGCAAGCGGGCCCCCCTGCGTCAAGGTATCCCCAAAGGGCGCGCGGGCAAGCGGCGTCTTTGCACGGAAAAGGATGCCGGCGCCCCGAATGACGGACTGCGTCTGTGCCGCGAGGACCATTGCTGCCTCATACCCCGAATTGACTAAAAACCAGCTCGACGCCCCCGCGCCCACGTCTGAAAAAGACATGCCGGTCGACCATATCCCGACTGCGGCCCGTCAACAAGGCGGTTGTGGGCGGATCGCTCTGATCCGCCCCCGGGTTGCGGGAAAGAGTGGCATCGCCCCGCCGCCCGGCAGGCGCTGCCCGATCTTCGGGCAGCGCGCCCCGCCCTAGCGCGAGATCGCCTTCTGGTGCAGGCGCTCCCGCTCGGGCCAGGTCGACTTGATGTAGTCGAGAACGGCGCGGATTTCGGCATCGCTCAGCACGTCGCCGAAGCCGGGCATGTCGCTTTGGTAACCGCCCCCCACCACGGCTGCGGTGCCATCCCGGACGATACGCTCGAGCAGGGCATCCGGGTGGTGCCAGGTGTGGCCGCTGGCGTCATGCGGCGGCGCGGGCAGGCGCCCGTCGGGGCCGCGTTCGCGCCAGTCCGGCTGCCCTTCCAGCTGCGCGCCATGACAGGATGCGCAATGCCCGGCGTAAAGCGCGGCGCCATCCGGGGCCGCATTCCCCGCCCCGCCCAGCACGGCCCCAAGGCACAGGATGACCAGGCCCCTCATGCGACGCGGATCCAGCTTGTCATGCCCGATGCCGCGTGGCCCAGCATGTGACAATGCAGCAGCCACTTGCCGGGGTTGTCGGCCACAAAGGCGATCTCGGCCGCCTCCCCTGCCCCGACCAGCACCGTATCCCGCAGCGGACCGTGGGTTCCATCCGCGGCAAGGGTGCGGAAATGCATGCCGTGCAGGTGCATCGCGTGGGGAAAGGCCGTGTCATTGGCCAGCCGGATGCGCAGGGTCTCGCCCTGCGAGACCGAGGCAAAGGGGGCCTCGCCCAGCCCGACCTGCCCGGCCAGGGCCCAGAACCGGCCGTTGCGCACCAGCTCGTCCCAGCCCATGTCCCGCCCCTGGAAGCGGGCGCCATCCATGCCGCGCATGGCGCCGCCCTCGATCCGCATTTCGCGCAGCGGCGCATCGGCAAGGCCGTTCAGCGGGGCCTCGCGGTTGGGCGGCAGCGGCGGGGGCGCCGCGCGCGGGGTGCGGGCGATGCGGCCCGTCACGGCGATCTCGGCCAGGGCGCGCCAGCCATCGCCCACCGCGAACAGCAGCCCCGCCGGCGAGCCCTCGGCAGCGGTGACGTCGACGATCAGGTCGGCCCGCTGCCCGGGCGCCAGCACGATGGGCCCGGTCACCGGCTGCACGCCGGGCAGCGGCATCCCGTCCAGCGCCACCGTCCAGCCCCGCAGCCCGTCCAGCCGCAGCGCAAAGATCCGCGCGTTGGCCCCGTTGATCAGGCGCAGGCGCATCCGTTCGTTCTGCCGCGCGCTCAAGGTGAAGTCATGGCGCCCGTTGATGCCTTCCAGGTTGCCCGTCCGCCCCGCGTGGCTTTGCATCATGGGGTTGGAAAAATCCCCGGCGAACTGCCCCGTCTCGGGGTCCAGCAGCCAGTCGTCGATCAGCAGCACCTCGTCGCGGTCCACGTCGGGGGGCGTGGCCTCTTCGACGATCAGCGCGCCCGACAGCCCGCGGGCCACCTGTTCCATGGACCGGGTGTGGGCGTGGTACCAGAAGGTCCCCGCGTCGGGCAGATCGAAGGCATAGTCGAAACTGCCGCCGGGCGGCACCGCCTGCTGCGTCAGCCCCGCCACCCCGTCCATGGCATTGTCGATCCGGATGCCGTGCCAGTGGACAGAGGTGGGCACGGGCAGCGCGTTGATTAGCCGCCGCCGCAGGTGGCTGCCCTGCCCCGCCCGGATCACCGGGCCGGGCAGCGTTCCGTCATAGCTCCAGATCCGCGTCGCCGCGTAGCCCTTCGGGGCCAGCTGCACCGTCGCTTCCTGCGCCGTAAGCGCCCCCTCTGCGGCCCCGGCGGGCCGGGCCAGGGGCGCGGCGGCAAGCGCGGCGCAGAATACCCGTCGTGTCATGGTCATGTCCGTCGGCCCCCTTCGCGCGTTGCAGATCCCCCGCATGGGCGGGTCGGGCCAGGGGCGCCGATCGTCATGGCGATCCCCGCCTGGGTTGTCTTGTTCATGGTACTGTCCTGTCTCGCGCGGCACCGGGCCGCGCAGCCTGTTCCGGGCAGATCTGCCCGCCGATGTCGCAAAATCGTGCGGCTTCAGCCGCGCGGCGGCGGCAAATCCAGCGACAGGATGACCGGTCGGCCGCCCGTTTTCCCGGGCCATGGGTGGGGCGCCGCGTGGGCGACAGGCGCCCCCAAGGCCCCGGGGTCGGGCAACAGCATGGCCGGCGCGCAGGGCCCCATGGGCGAACAGCCCGGGGGCAGGTCGGCCCCGGCGGCCCCGTCCGAAGGCGGCGCCCCGTCGCATCCCGGGCAGTCGTGCACATGGTCATGGCCATGCGCTGCCGCGCCGTTCATCGACGGCAGGGCGACCAGCGCAAGAAAGCTGGCAAGGGCGATGAGAACGATGAACCGCAAGGTTTCTCCGGGGGCGAGGGCGTGGCAAAGGATGCCCCGTTTGCGGGGCGGGGGTCAATGCCGCGAAACCCGGCGCCGCACAACGTGATGGCCGGGCTGCGACGCGGGCCGCCCTTTCCCTGCGCAAAGGGGCGCCAGCGCGCCGCACAGGCGGCACAGGGCGCCCTTCTGGCTTTCTTTGGCCCCGTTCAGCCGAAGATGGGCAAAAGCGCCCTGCGGGCGAAAAGAGCCACGAACCGCAGGAGGTGTTGAAATATTGACTACATGATATGCGGATTGCTGTAATAGGTGGGTAGATTGATATATTTATACCTGTACTGCTGACACTCTTGTTTACAGGATATTTTGGCTACATGCTTTAATGAGGTGGTGATCACAGGGTCACATGAACACCTAACTTAGGAATAGATGGACAGGTTGCATGGCCAATCATATGATCCAATGAAAAGCCAATCGGATAATGACCTGATCGCATGTCCTCATGACAGGCTGATCACAGGATATATTGACTGCTGGACTTGAGGGACGCGCGCATGAAGACAATCTCGACCATGATGATGAAGGGCGGCAGCGGCAAGACGACGCTGACGCGCATCCTTGCCTCGGCAGCCCTTGGCAAGGGCATGAAGGTGCACATCTTCGACGTCGACACCGACCCCCAGGGCATGGGCTGGGAATCCAGCTTTGCCAGGGCGTCCTGGGGCCGCATCGCCAAGCCCGAATGGCCCCGCGACCGGCTGTCCATCAGCGGCGCCGTGGCCGACATGGACGAGATCTACGACGGCTACGCGCGCATGGAAGCCGAAGACTACGACCTGGTGCTGATCGACACCCGCCCCGGCGCCAACGCCGATACCGAAGACCTGATCCTGGCCACCGACCTCGTCCTGGTGCCGACCCGCCCGGAGCAGTCCGATTTCTCGGTCGCCGAACGCACCGTGCGCTGGTTCGAGGACATCCTGAAGACGGTCACGTCGGATTCCCCCACGCCGGCCCTGCGCACCGTGCTGACGGCGGTGCCCGGCAAGATGATCTCGGTTCTCACGGGTGATCTGGACATCGGCAGGCTCAACCCGCGCGACCGGGATGCGCTGCAGGCGGTCATGGCGATGCCCCATGCGCTGACCGTCATCCCCGATTCCAAGTACTGGAAGGAAATCGCCGCCTGGGGGCCGCTTGGCGTGGCGGCGGACGCGGCAAGCGGGCAGCCCGCGGGCCGGCTGCAGGGCGCGGCGATGCACGACCTTCTGGCCGGGGGCGAGGCGCTTCTGGACGAGTTGTTCGAGGTGATCGACACCCGCGCAGCCGACGCAGGGAGGGCCGAATGATGAGCGGCGATGCCAACACCGGAAAACGCAAGAGGGGCCGCGTCATTCGCACCGGCCATGCGCTTCCGAACGCGGCGGAACACGACATGGCCAAAAGCCGGCTGGAACGGACCACGGCGCAATACGCCGGCCGCGCGGCCCCGGTGCGCCAGGATCCGCAGCCCGAAGCCCCCGCGCAGCCCGAAACGCGCGCCGAAACCGCCGCGCCGGCAAAACCCAAACCCCGGCGCAAGGCCGCACCTGACAGTGCGCCCGCCCGAAAACCCGCGCCGAAAGCCGGGGCAGGGCGCCAGGAAGCCGCCCCCCAGCCCGCAGCAGAGACGAAGAGGGCCAAGAAGAACATCCGCGGCTTCGTGGTCTGGCTGCCGGTGGACATCGCCCGGATGAAAACCGTGGCAGAGCATCTTGGCACGTCGCTTGGCTACCTGGAAAAGGCGCTGATGAAAAAGGCCTCGGCCAGGTATCTGGGGCTGGAACGGGCAACGGCGCTGAAGGAAAGCCGGCGGCTGCGCGCGCATCTGGACCTGACGCGCGCCGACGGGGCAGGGGGGATCTTCGTCAATGCATTCTCGGATCCGGACATCGTCCGCGCGTTGCGCTCGGACATCCACGACCCGCTGGACCTGATCGCCGATGCGCGCATCATCGGCGCGCTGTTCCGGCACTACGGGCTGGAAATCCTGGATGGATACGAGAAGGACATCCCCCAATAGGCGCAAGCTTTTCCCGGCCCGTCACGGGGCCGGTCCCGGGCGCGCCGCGGGGCCGCAAACACCGGCCTGCGCGCGCCTTGGGTGTTATATAGGTGTTATATACAGTGTTACGCCTGCCTGGAGGCGGGTTTTTCCACGCATTTCCAACATGTTGCAGACACCCCCCGTGTGTAAAGTGGTGATTCTGCGTGTGTAGAGTGGTGATTCTGCGTGTGTAAAGTGGTGATTCCACCGCGATTCGCGAATCGTGCGGGAAAACCGACTCCGACACCCCCATTGCCAAGGTCAAAACGACTCGGATTGCGCCGCGTTTGTGTGTGAAGTGTCGAAGGGGGCGTGTGCGAAGTGTCGTTTCCATGCTGGACGTGTGTGAAGTGTCGTTGTAGGGTCGAACGTGTGTGAAGTGTCGAAGCGAGGCCCCCGATGACCACTGCATCTCCGCTGCTGCCGGACCGCCATCCGCAGGGGGACTTCTTCGTCTGCGACATCCTCGACGCCGCGCCCAAGGGCGACGTGGGCTCGATGGAACACCCCATCTTCTCGCTGTCCACCAAGCCCGACACCCGACCGCGCAAATACGAGCACAACGGCCTCACGGTCGAAATCAAGCCATCGGTCGACGGGCTGGCGACGGTGCATGACCGGGACGTGCTGATCTACTGCATCTCGAGCCTCATCAAGGGCATGAACGAGGGCAAGGAGCCCCAGCAGGTGATCCGCTTCCAGGCCGCGGACCTGCTCAAGGCGACCAACCGCATGACCACCGGGCGGGGCTACAACCTGCTGAAGGCAGCGATGGAACGGCTGGCGGGCACGCGGATCTCGACCAACATCTCGACCGGCGGGCAGGAGATATTCGAGACATTCGGCCTGATCGAACGCGCCCGCATCGTGCGCGAAACCCGCGACGGGCGCATGCAGGAAGTCGAGGTCAAGCTGTCGGACTGGGTGTTCAACGCCATCCGGGCGCAAGAGGTGCTGACGCTGTCGCGCGAATACTTCCGCCTGCGCAAACCGCTGGAACGGCGCATCTACGAGCTGTCGCGCAAGCATTGCGGGCGCCAGCGCGAATGGCGGGTCAGCCTGGCGGTGCTGCAGAAGAAATGCGGCTCGGGTTCGACGTTGCGGGAATTCCGTCGCCTGGTGGCCGCGATCGCGGACGAGGACGAGAAATTCGGCCACATGCCCGATTACGAGATCCGCATCGACGACGAAAAGGACCACCTGGTCGCCCGCTCGCGCGGCACCGTGGGGCCGGAATATGCCGAGGCGGTCGACATCCCGCCGCTGGACCCCGAAGTCTACGACATGGCCCGCGCCGCCGCCCCGGGCTGGGACGTGCGCATGATCGAGGCGGAATGGCGCGCCTGGGCCACCGACGCGCCCCGCAACCCGGAAATGGCCTTTCTGGGGTTCTGCCGCAAATGGACCGAACGGCGCGGCGCGCCCTGATGCGCCTGCGCCGGACGCATCGGGGCGCAAAGGCCGGGCTAGTTTGCCCGGGCGGGCCGCCCTTCTCTTGAGGCCCCGGCCAATCGGTTCTACACCGGAAACCACATACCGGGCCAAGGCCGCAAAGAGGGATACCGAGATGAAGATCGCCGTTGCCGGCCTGGGCTACGTGGGCCTGTCGAACGCCGTGCTGCTTGCGCAGAACAACGAGGTCACCGCCGTCGATGTCTCGCCCGAACGGGTGGACATGGTGAACGCGGGCAAATGCCCCATCGTCGATGCCGAGCTCGAGGATTTCCTTGCCAACCGCACGCTGAGCCTCAGCGCCACGATGGATGCGGCGGCCGCCTATGCGGATGCCGATTTCGTCATCGTCGCCACGCCCACCAACTACGATGCGAAATCGAACTATTTCGACACCTCCAGCGTCGAGGCGGTCATCGCGCAGGTGATCGCGGTGAACCGGCGCGCCACCATCGTCATCAAGTCCACCATCCCCGTCGGCTACGTGCGCCACGTGCGGCGCGAGATGGAAACCGACCAGGTGATCTTTTCCCCCGAATTCCTGCGCGAGGGCCGGGCGCTTTACGACAACCTGCACCCCAGCCGGATCATCGTGGGGGAACGGTCGGACCGGGCGCGCGTCTTTGCCGACCTGCTGCTGCAGGGCTCCGAGGAGACCGAGGTCGAGACGCTGTTCACCGACCCGTCCGAGGCCGAGGCGATCAAGCTCTTCGCCAACACCTACCTTGCGATGCGGGTGGCGTTCTTCAACGAGCTTGACAGCTATTCGCTGGCCGGGGGCATGGACAGCCGGCAGATCATCGAAGGCGTCAGCCTCGATCCGCGCATCGGGGCGCATTACAACAACCCCTCCTTCGGCTATGGCGGCTACTGCCTGCCCAAGGACACCAAGCAGCTGCTGG